>NZ_DAKC01000102.1:0-11660 GCF_002496465.1 Methanosaeta sp. UBA356
TGCACAAGGCGGAGTTTAGGTTGATGATAAAAAAAGATATAATAAATGGATTATAAGAGGCAGGCAAAATGGATTATGTTCTTCACCCCAAGTCAGAGATCGATAGCAGGATAAAAAAGCTAAAAGATCGGATGGACGACATCGACGGAGCCCTTCTATTTCAGGCGGTGGACATGTGCTACTTCTCTGGAACCGCCCAGGACGGACTGGTCTACATACCCAGAGACGGCGAGCCGATTATTATGATGAAAAGAAGCCTGGTGAGGGCAAAAGAGGAGTCGCCCCTGGAGGTCCGGCCGCTAAAGAATATGAGAAATCTAAAAGAGGACCTGGGCATCAAAACGAGCGCTACCATTGGCCTGGAGATGGATGTCCTTCCCTGCAGCTTCTACTTTAGGGTGAACAAGGCCCTGGAGGATGCTTCTTTTGTCGATGTTGCCGAGAGGATCAAGCATATCCGCTCAGTCAAGTCAGAGTTCGAGATAAAACTGGCCAAGGAAGCTGCACAGATGCTGGTGGAGGGATTCTCCACCGTTCCGGATCATATTAAAGAGGGAATGACTGAGGTGGAGCTGATGTGCCGCATGGAATCGGAGATGAGGCTGATGGGCCATCAGGGATCCCTGCGCTTTCGCCGCTTCAACAGCATCGTTCCCATAGGCCATATAATGTCCGGATCGAGCGCTGCCATCCCCAGCTTCCTGGCCTCGCCCACCGGCGGCAAGGGAACCTCGGTGGTGTTTCCTCATGGTCCAGGCTACAGAAAGATAAAGAGAAACGAACCGGTATTTGTGGACACGGTGGGCATCTGCAATGGATATATCGCCGATGCCACCAGGATCTTCTCTTTGGGCAAGATCGAGCCGGAGCTCGTGGAGGCCTACGAGGCCTCCTGCCAGATCGAGGAGGCCATCGCCAGGGAGATGAAGCCGGGCAGGACGGCTAGAGAGCTGTTCGAGCTCTCAGAATCAGAGGGGGCGCGCCTGGGCTATGGCGATTTCCTGGGTGGACCGGTAGGGAGCAAATGCGGCTTTGTGGGTCACGGTGTAGGCCTTGAGCTGGATGAGTATCCGGTGCTCGCCCCGCTGGACCACAAGATCCAGGAAGGGATGACCATCGCCGTGGAGCCCAAGATCATCTATCCGGGCAAAGGTGTTTTAGGGGTGGAGGACACCTTCCTGACGACATCATCTGGAGCCCTGAGGCTGACGGAGATGCCCCTGGAGATCTGGGAGGTCTGAGGCTTTGTCGATGGGATCAGAGGGTGCAGATCCGGTTTTGGGTTTTTGTGACGCTCCGTCGGGACAACTTCGCTAGAGGAGCTCCGCCTCAGTCTCATTTGCCATGACCTGGATGGATCCAAAACCTCTGGAGCTGGCATTCAGTGGGCGCCAGCTGTTCATGTACTGATTCACGATCACCGGATCGTAGTACTCTATGATCCAATTCCCTTCTTTTTCGGAGGCGTTGATGGCTACTGCACTGGATCTCCACCGGAAGAGCTTGACCTGGGGGAGGCTCTCAGCTCTTTTGAGGGCTTCGTCCAATCCGTCTTTATGGAGCGGGGCATTTTGGTGAAGATAGGATGCATTATCCGGCAGCAATCCAGCAAAGATATTGAACTTGGATATCAGGAAACTATTGTTATTGCTATCGTTTTTCAGCATGATCCACTGGAAGAGATTTGAGTCCGGATAGATCTTGAAGCCGTCATCATGAAAACCATTCGCCATATCTTTGCCCTCCAGCCTTATTCCGCTTATGACCAAAAGAAATATGAGAAAGGCGGCGGACACCTTTTTATCGATTTTCATCTCTGGCCGGTCCCGGAAGAGCTTCGCCATAAATAGAAGGGTAGCGATCATTATCACGATCTCTATCCGGCTGAAGATCTCGGCTGAGTACCTGGCAGCGGTCAGAGGATAGAAGAGGGGAACGCCTCCTGAGGTGAGAAAGTCTAAGAAGAGGTGGCTGATGATTCCTGCATAGGAATAGGCCAGGGTCGTGGCTGAGAACTGCAGGTCTTCAGTAACGATACCCCTGGACCTGGTCTTTATCCAGCCGCGAGAGACCAGAAAGAGGAGGATTGCTGCCACGAAGAAGCCGAAGAGGAAAGTATGGGTGAAACCCCTGTGCACTATGAGATAAGAGGTCGGATGGATCTGATTGATCCAGACCACCAGCACGTCCAGGTCGGGAGCTATTCCGCCGAGCACCAGGGCGGCAAGATAATCTCTCCTGATCCTCAAGAAGCGGCCCAAGAGATAGGGAAGCAATGCATGGGAGAAGAAGTCCATCAAGGCAGTTTAGCTCATCATGGCTATTTTTGCTTTTTGGAAACGGCCTTTGTCCAGAACAAAATAAAAAAGTATAGATGAGATCAACTGTCAGATGGTCGCAGGCATCTGGGCAGGCTCCTGATTTACCTATGATTCTGCGCCCCAGGCACCTGGCTACCCCCTTGGCCTTGATCTTTATTGTACCAGTCCGAATGCATGAACAGGTGGCTCTGCTGAGACAGAGTCCGGGGATAGGATTTGATCTGTCTGATTCATCTGCCCCGAGATACCGTCCGAATTTGCTTGATCAGCCTGGACTGGCTGACCAGCAGGGATGGCCTGATCTGCATTGCCGGAGATGGGCTGCCCAGGATAGGGCATGATCATCAGATATGGCCCCTGGCCGCTCTCTTTAGACAGAAAGTCGATCTCAGTCGTGCTGTTGCCAATGGCCTCCAGGAGGAATGATACCTTGTCCCCTCTTCCCTTTGCCTGCATGAGCTTTTGGGAGACGTCGAAGGCATAGATATCATCGCCATCGCTATTGATGCTCATCAGAGAAAGGTCATTTTTCACTATCAGGTTCCTGGCAGGCAGGATGTTGACCAGGAAGGTGGTTATATCGGATTGCTCATCCCAATCCGAGCCGATGGTCACCAGAGCCACAATGCCTGAGCGATCCATCTGGCGCACCGATGCTGCTTTGAGCACCAGAATTGCGATGTCGTCATCGGCAATGTCTATGCCGGAAAGGTTGAATTGTATTAATGGAACCCCGGGATAGCTGTTCAAAGTGGTATTGTTTGCATCCGGCACATTGGTGGCGCAAAGCAGTGTATCGCTCTGGTTGTATACCGTCTCATTTCCCGTTCCCAGGCTGACATAAACGTCCTGGGAAGCGGGAATCTCTGTCGCCTGGCATTGCCCGCAGACGGCGATGACCGCCGCCAGCAGCATGAGAATTATCCCCCTTCTATTCATATCTCATCTCTCCTCAATCAATTCTTATCCAGATGATATTACATAAAATCGATTCATATTTAAAATTATAGTCTGCAAATCTTTTTTGTGAAGAGAAAGAAAAATGTAGAGCCACAGGAAGCACTTCTTGGGCGGAAATGCGCGCTGGTTAACAATAGGGCCTGAGGCTGGATGGATGCTTTAGGCTTTTCTATTGGCAGGTCGTCTTGCTAGCCAGTCTCATCTGCCAGGGGATGGCTTCATGCGCGTAGGGGATTGGGCTCCGAGGAGTCTTCTCGCCCAGGGCAGCGTACTTTTCTATCTTCTCGATAACCTCCAGAATGCCAGAATGTCAAGGAGCCATTCTCGATCATTCCTCAGAGAGCCACCGCCTCATTCAATTTTAGTTATTTTTAGGGCCTTTATTTCAGTCGATTTCTTGAATCCAGCTGGATTGAGGCTAATATTCTTCACAGCTGTTTTTTTTAGTGGGCGACGCGCGCGATTAAACGCGCGGAAGAGCTTTGGCCCCCTCAACGCCGGTGAGGCTTGGATGGAACTATCGAGGTGGTTAAGTCTGATTCCAATCATTTATGGAGCTTTCCTTTGAGAGGCCCATCGCTGTAGATGCGATCTTTGAGCGGATCGCCCGCCACTTTCCCGATGCCCGGGGGCGGATGCTAAAATTAAATATCCCTGCCTTCAGACCCGTCATCTGATTCTTCTTCAGTCGATATGACTCACTTTGACCGTGGTTTGTATGCTGGTTGCAGGAATCCCGCATATCTGAGCGAGTCCTTTGTGAGCTTTGTGTTCTTTGTGGTTAAATTATTGCACGTGTTATTAATTAAAGATAATTCCTCAACCACATAGAACAGAAGCGATTCACACAGAACGCATAAAGAGAACAAAGAGACTTCCATGTTTCATCTGCAATTAAGAAGTCTCGTGCAAGCCTTAAATCCAGAAGAGGATCAAAAACCCTGGCATTTGCCAGAGTTCAGCCTCCCCTCCCCAATCTCCATCCCGCAGTCCAGCGCATTTTCATCCATTGTCAGGCTCTTTCTCTTGCTCGCAAACCTCCACTCAGCCTTCCCATCCATAGAGAAGTTGCCAATAAGCCGCTGGTCTATGAAGCCGCCCTGCCATGCCGCCATGCGATCGGCAGTGCCATTCACCTGGGCAGAGGTCTCCAGATATGATAGCGATTTTCCCAGCTTTGTCTTGTAGCTCAGATTGATCCAGCTTGCCTCATGGTATCTGTCCATCCAGCCCAGATCCCGGTAATCGTTCTCCGCCCGCACATCGGCAGACCAGCTCTCATCCAGGGCAATCGAGCGATGGGAGAGGTTGAGCGTGCAAGGGGATTGAGAGGCAGAAACACTACGGTCAGCGGATATGCTCGAAGATCTATAGTCCAGCTCCTCCTCCGCTCGATAGGTGCCAGAGCCATGCTCGCCGTAAGCCAGTGTCGAGCCGACTATCGGCTTTATCGCCGTGTCCAGAGAGGCCGAGTAGCTGCGGTTGCCCGCCAGGATCTGGACGCTGTTGGTGATGATGTACCTTTCAAATTCTGTTGAAAGCATGCCACGGGTTGAGGAAAGACCTATGCCTGAGACTGTGCCCTCTATATCAGCCTTAGCTGCGGGCTTCACTGTCTTCATGACGATCTTGATCTGGCCGTGCTTGCCTGGAGCTACGGCGGGGATGGTCCAGCGGTTGTTGCTGCCCGGATCGGGCGCTGGCTGGGATTCGATGAAGACTGTCTTCGGGTCGTAATTCTCCCTGACCACGATGTCAACGGGCTGGAAATCGTTGTTCCCATAGGTGATGGTATAGGTGATCTTCCCTCCGGCGGCCGCGCTTTTGGGGCCATACTTGACGTCTTCTTCCTCCAGGGGTTCGAAGCTGATGATCTCATCGCCAATTCTTATGTAATCGATGAAGGCCGAGGTCACCGGCGCTTTGGAATCTTTATAGAGGGTGATATAGATATGCAATACCTCATGCCCTTTTAGCCATTCTTTGAAATCCTCTAGGCCGCCGTGGGGGAAGTTCTTATTGCCATATTTCTCAAATTCGAGGTCAAAGCCATCCAGCTCATTCCACTGGCCGTGGGAGAATCCCAGATCCGACCACGACCGGCTAATGGAGCGAATCCTTGCATCCTGAGGGTCTTTGCTCTCGTAGGCACCGCTCTCATCACCATCCATATAGAACTCGATCTGAACCTTTCCATTCCCAGCTCCCGGATTCACCCACATACTCATCCTATCGATGTCCTCTATGGCCATGGGCTCATCCAGATAAATTCGCGCCCGGACGGTAGTGCCCTTATTGTCCACAGACAGGTCTGCGCAGTTCGACCCGTGAAATGCCGCCTCATCGCTGACCGACCCCTGGGAGTACTTCGAGCTACCCAGCCTCCAGTCCAGATCGGTAAGGCCTGCGGCAGGAAAATAACACAATAGCATAAGAATGAGGATCGCCATGATACATGAAAGGTAGCGGGCGCTCCTCAATAACTTGCCTGGCTTGTATGACTTGCACATACTTCCTCATAATATTTTTTCTGTAGAAAAAGGATTCGGTCCAAAAAGCCCGCACTGTATAGTTATCACCATCAAAAAGATCCTTCAGGAATTAACTATTGTGAAATCGAAGGGTGAAGCAGCTCGGCCATTGGTCCTGAATTTTTAATTGAAAAAATAACCTATATCAGACCTACATAAGCTCTACATGAAAAAAACAGTTATTAACTTCGGAGAGAATCGACTATTGAGCGGTAGGAGAGTGGGGACTTGTCTTGCCGCCCTGGCAGGAGCAGCAAAGTTGGCAGAATGCCTCCTGCCAGCATATCGCCATTAAGCCATCAAGGCTGTTATCGCTGGTTTATCCACTGGATCGCAGGCTGCTATTCGCTGCCGGAAGCTAATTCCTCCTCAACCTTGCGCGCTGCCCGGGCTGCCATTCGGGCCAATCTAACCGGCTCCGGCACCCTGCCATCCAGTGTGAACTTATTTAAGAGAATTCTCGCCTCTTCCACCGTTGCCCCGTGCACGCGCACGAATAGCTCGTAGCCCGTCTTGAGCCTGATCTTCTCCCGCATGCCCAGGGAACGGTAGCGCTCGATCTTTTCTTCCGGTTCCGGGAAATATTCGCGCAGGTATTTTTCCAAGCCCTCTGATTCCTCGTAGGTCAGGCAGATGAGGGGCCGGCTGACCTCTTCGAACACCGCCACGAGGTCGATGATATTAAACCAGCTTATTGCTGCCCCGCTCAGGAAAAGGGCATTGATATCCCTGCGATCCAGCCGGCGACATATCTCCAGGACCGCTCGGGTGGCATCGTCTCCCCCCACACTCGCCCGGGCATAGGCCAGGCCGTCCACCCTTCTGTCTGCGCGCATGACCACCCCCGCCAGCATGGACCAGGAACTCATCGGCGGTGAGAGAGTTGTGGATACGGGATCGGAGGATAGGGCACAAGGCCGCTCGAAGCTCTCCGCAATCCCCAAGACCCGCAGGGCAGGCTTGTTGAGATGAAGTGGCATACATCTACCTTATCATCTCTGCGACAAATAGCATACGGCCGTGATTCAATAATGGATCATACCCCGGTCATATAGAACGCGGCCCAGTAGAATGGATGTCGGAATCGCTCATCCTCTCGCAGCTTTCTTTGGGCCTCAGCCTTATAGCAATCTCTGCCCCTGATCAAAGCTTCGAGATTTTGCTAAGACCTCATCTTGGCCTTAATCTCCGTCACATCGCTCTCGATCCTCTGCAGTCGCTCTTCTGTGCGGCTCTTCAAATCCGAGCGCATGCCACAAACCTCAGAGACTATCTCCTCTCTGGCATCGTCTATCCTATCGATGATTTGATCCTGTTTCCCAGAGATCTCTTTTAAAAAGGAGCTCATGCCATCCAGCTTGGATCCCATACTATCGAGCTTTGAACCATTATCTCTGAATCCCTCTCTCACGGCAGATATCAGCTCTTTGAGATAATCTGCTGCCTGGTCCAGGCGGGCGTCGGTCTCCCTCTCCCCCGCAACTTTGAAAAACTCTTCGTAAGATCCATTTGCCCCAGAAAATTCTGCCTCAATCTCTTCCACGTCGATCAGGGTATTTTTGATCCTGATGGCTTCAAGGAACCTTTCTAAATCAGCTTCATGGCCCTCTGCAACGATCTTCACCCTGCTGTCAGACAGGTTCATCACATATCCTTTGAGTCCAAAGACGCGCGCTATGGTTACTACCTTCGACCTGTAGCCAGCCATCTGGACCTTTCCAGAGACATAAGCGGTGAGCTTGAGCATTCTTTTGACTGTTATCCCTTTTCGTATTTGGACTTTATCATCCCATGCGGGAAAGGCGATTAGTATTTCACCATCTTTTGCATTCAGACTTCCTGCTCGCGTCTCCTTTCCCTTTCCACAAATGGAGATCTGCAGGAGAGGAGAAATTGACTGTTATATCGGGCCATGAGAAAAAAAGAAAGGCTCTTCGCTGAATTATGTGGGTGAGTTAAGTCAGAGAATATGGCCTCGTTTCCTCTGCGTCTCTGTGGTTGGGTCAATGCATAGCGGTTCACCACAGAGGCACCGAGACACAGAGAACCAGCGATTCAAGTTCGCCCATACAAAATAGCGAGGAGCCAAAAGAAAAATCTACGGCCGTAATGGCCGCATTAAGCTCTAGTACTGAATCATATCCTTCCAGGGATCGACATATTCAGTTGCTACCTCTGCTGCAGCAGTGGTGACATCATAGCTGGTTAAGATATTTCCCGCCGCATCCTTTAAGGTAACGATATTGTCGACCCAGAGGGGCTCAGTGCTATTGGTATAGATATCTGTGGCAGTTCCAGCGCCCATTCCCTCATGAACCTTGATCGACGTGCCATCCTCGAGGACCAGTTGGGGGAAGACGAAGGTGGCAACTCCTGCAGACTCCAGCGTCCAGCCGGTCATATCCCACTCGCCAACGGCCTCATTGGCTACCTGGACATACTTGTCCCCAGGAGTATCAACTACTCTGGCGATTGTTACCTTTACCGAAGGAGCCGGAATTCCAGAATCGCGGCTGAATACGGCAGCCCGATCTGCGGATGTGGCCACATCAGAATAGCCTCCCGGAAGAGCCTTCCCCAGAACCATGGAGGTGCCAGCGGTGTAGTTAGAGAGCTGCTTGAACCTTGATGCGGTCTCAGTAGCGACAGCGACCTCTTCCACTGGGGTCTCGTTCACTGGGGTGTCAACCACTGGGATCTCAACTACCGGGGTCTCAACCACTGGGGTGTCAACCACTGGTGTCTCAACTACTGGGGTCTCAACTACTGGAACCTCTTCTACAGGGGCCTCTGTGACATTAATTGTCTCTATTGCAGCAGTTGCATTGGTGACGGCTGTCATATTTGTGACATTGGTGGCGTTCGTGAGATTGGTGATGTTAGTGACATTCAAATCTGCGAGGGCAGCGATATCTGCTACATCCTGGGCATAAACCAGCCCCACGGAGAAGGCTAGCATCATAGATAGGATCAACATTCCTGTACACTTCATATTCATACCTCAATCAAAACGTATTCGCAGAAAAATATAAGCCTTTCTTATGGCTTCTTTCGATTCGTCCATAGTGCCAATATAATTTATTGCTGCTTATGGCCTCTGGGCAAAAAAATAATTGGCAGGAGAATATAGCCCCTCTTCCGCCCGTTTAGGCGTTTCTGCTGAACCACAATCTCCTGACCTGGGTTTTGATTTACTCCTCAGCGGACTCAGTGACAGTAACGGTTTCGGCTTCGATGGTCACATTGGTTACATTTGTCATGTTGGTAACGTTTGTCATGTTGGTTACATTGGTCATGTTCGTGGATTCGTTTTCGCTTGCATTCAGGTCCTCATCCAATACTTCCTCGCTCAAGGCAGCTCCAATCGACAGAGCCATCAAGAGGGAGAAGAGTACCAATCCGCTTGATATTTTGCTCATAGTTTACACTCCATTTGCTAACTTAGCGTGTGAAAATCTTTATTGAATATAAACTTTTCCGTGACAAAAATTATGTATATCTTGGGCTAATAGGAGAATTGGTCAGCAAAAACGAGCTTTTCCCCTGCCAAGTCGTCTCAGCCAAAGCAGGCTCAAAAAAGCAGTATTTTTAAGAGATATTGCAGATATCCGTATTCAACTCCTCCTGTATGCACGACAGCTTTCAATGAATTTATTACCAGATACCGAATAAAAGTGGGTGTGCAGATATCCAGCCATGGTGTTGTTCTCCACCAGACCGTCCCGGCCATCAGCGATTCCTTTTCCCCGGGAGAGCTTCAGGCAATAACGGGCATCTCTATCACAAATGCAGCGCGAATAGTGAAACTCATGACCGCGAAGGCTCCTGCCCACATCCGCCAGAGGATTTCTCTCCGATACCTCTGCCTTCACATAGCCAAGGGCCATGAGCCTCTTCTCCATGAACGTGGTGCAGGGAAGGGCCCCAGCCATTTTAAAGGAGCCTGCCTCTGACTCCAGGGCTGCTCCCAGATACATCAGACCCCCGCACTCTCCATAGATGGGCATACCATCCTCGGAGGCCTTCTTGATCTGCTTCCTGGCAGGAGCCCTTTCCAGCTGAGAGGCATACAGCTCTGGATAGCCTCCCCCGATATACAGCCCCTCCACATCGGGCAGCTGGTCTTCCAGAGGGCTGAAATAGACCAGATCCGCTCCATGCCTCTCCAGCTCTAAGAGGTTCTCATGATAATAAAAGCAGAAGGCTCGATCCCTGGCCACTCCTATTCGCACCGATCCATTTCCATCTGCCTTTGCCCCTGCCAGTTCAATAGAGGCGGAAATCGCGGGCGTCCGGGCCTGGCCCGGAAGCGTGAGAATCATGTCGATATCGGCATTCTCCTCCAGGAATGTCGCCAGGATTTCTGGATCATGATCCTTCTCAAAGCCCATAACCAGCCCCAGGTGGCGGCTTTTCATCTCCATCTCTTTATCTCTGGGCAGGGCTCCGAATACGGGCTTCGCCAGGCAGCTTTTGAGCATATCCAGATGCCTCTTGCTTCCCACCCGGTTGAGTATCGTCCCCGCCAGCCGCACCCCTGGATCGTAGCTGGCAAATCCCAGCTCCATGGCGGCAGCACTTCGCGACATGCCGTGCACATTGATCACCAGGAGGACGGGTATATCCAGGATCTTGGCCACCTGAGCGGTGCTGCCAACCTCTGTGCCATCCATGCCGTCGAATAGACCCATCACCCCCTCCACCACCGCCACATCTGCTCCCTCGATAGCCGAGAAAAAGGAGCGACGAACACCCTCCTCGCTCATCATAAAGGGGTCTAAATTGAAAGAAGGCCTTCCACAGATAGCAGTATGGTGTGAGGGATCGATGAAGTCCGGACCCACTTTATAGGGCTGAACCACCAGACCGCGAGCACGCAGGGCAGCCATCAGACCTAAGGTGATCGTCGTCTTGCCTACTCCGCTATGGGTACCGGCGATGAGCACCGCTGGGATAGATCCTTTCAGGGATCCCTCAATTGAGCTATCATGCGATCTCTCAATTGAACTCTCCGATGATCTCTCCAATGATCTCTCCAATGATCCTTCCATCGATCTATCCGACCGCCTCTTTGAACTTGCGGGGTGCATGCTTCCATCTTCTCCGGCAAGGATATTAATACGCTGGCCGATCCCTTCTGCATGCTGGTTGGGGTAATCAAAAGAGGAAAATACGGCGAACGCCTTCTAGAGACCATAAAAGACCATACCGACTTCGAAGTGGTATCGGTTGATGTCCCGGAGATCCTGCCGGGATTCATAGAGGATCCGGAGGAGTTCGTCCGGGAGCTGAATTTAGACCCGCAAATCTTCCAGGCTGACCTGCTCATTCTCTACACATTTCATCCGGACCTCACTCCGGAGATCGTCCGCCTGGCAGGAAAAGAAGGGGTTAAGGCGGTCATCATTCCCGGCGGCATAGGCCGGGCGGGCTCCATCACTGAGCTGGAGAAGATCGCTGAGGAGCATAACATCCACATCGAGGTTGATGAGATCTGCTGCACCCTGGAGGAATGCGGCGTCCCGGCGATCGACCAGTTCGCGAAAAAGCTGGGAAAACCGGAGCTAGAGGTCCAGACAAAGGACGGTAAGATCAGCGGCGTGCGCGTCTTGCGTGGCTCCCCCTGCGGAGCGACATGGCATGCCGCCACAGACATAGTGGGGAAGACTGTGGCTGAGGCACCATCCCTCACAGGCCTATTCTGCCAGCAGTATCCATGTCGCGCAGTGAGGGGAGGTCCGGGGGGCATCCACACCTCCGGAGACCTGCATAAGGATGCCATGGAGAGGGCTCTGGGTAAGGTCACCCGGCTTGTCCTTCCCGAGCAGTCCAAACCCATCAAGATCGA
>NZ_DAKC01000102.1:11916-21147 GCF_002496465.1 Methanosaeta sp. UBA356
CAGGTGACAGACGCCACCGTTCGCGCCCTATATCGAGCGGAAACCTCTCTTCCTCCCTGGGTCTTGGAGAGAATAAAAGAAGGGCTTGAAAGGGAGACCAATCCCCTGGCCCGCTCTCAGCTTCAGTTCATGCTGGACAATGTTAGCCTTGCCGGATCAAGAGGCCTGCCCATCTGCCAGGATACGGGCCTTGCTATATTTCATGTTCAGATGGGCCAGGATCTGATCCTTGACTTCGATCTTCAGGAGGCCATAGCTCAGGGAGTGAGGAGAGCAACATCTCAGATACCTCTACGGCCCAATGCCGTCGATCCCTTAACAAGAGAGAACAGCAAGGACAATACCGGTCCCGGGATGCCGGACATCATCCTGGACCAGGCCCGTGGCCAGAGCCTGAGCATAACTGCTTTTCCCAAGGGAGCGGGATCTGAGAACATGAGCCTCGTCATGATGCTCAATCCGGCAGACGATCCGATGGAGTTCATCGTCGATGCGGTCAGGGAAAGGGCAGCCAATGCCTGTCCACCCCTGTTCCTGGGAATAGGGATCGGCGGCAGCTTCGATCTGGCCGCCCGGCTGGCTAAGCACGCTCTCTTCAATATGCATCGCATCCAGCCATATTCTCGGGAATCCTCCCAGAGAGCCGATCGCTGCATCACCCATAACAGCTCGCCTGAAGAGATAAAAAAGCTTGAAGAGAACCTCATGAAGAGGCTGAACAGCCTGGGCATCGGCCCCATGGGCCTGGGCGGGGACACCACCGTCCTCGGCCTGAGAATCGAGAAGGCTCTATGCCATACCGCCTCCCTGCCGGTGGCCATAAACTTCCAGTGTTGGGCAAACAGAAGCGCTACCGAGGTGATTTTATGACCGTATTTCATCTCCAGACCCCCCTTTGCCAGGAGGATGTGAAAAAGCTGAACGCGGGAGATATAGTATTTCTGAAGGGCAAGGTGTTCACCACTCGGGACAAAGCCCATGCTCTGATCCGCCGCCAGGGCAGCCCAGTACCTTTAGAGGGAGCGGCGCTCTATCATTGCGGCCCCATCATTCAGGATGATTCTGTCATCTCTGCCGGGCCTACCACCAGTGGCCGAATGGCGCGCTATACCGAGGAGATTCTGGCTTTAGGGGTGAAGGCCATAATCGGCAAAGGAGGCCTGCCAGGAGAGCCGTTCTTGAATAAAGCGGTCTATCTGGCCTATCCAGGGGGTTGCGGTGCGGCGGCTGCATCACAGCTTCGGATTCGTGCTGTCCACTTCCCGGAGCTGGGGATGGCGGAGTCCATCTGGGAGCTGGAGGCCGAAGAACTTGGTCCGATGGTGGTGGCAGTGGACTCGTATGGTCGGGATCTGTACCAGGATGTGAGACTGTCGGCGAAGGCTGGAATAGAGAAGCGATAAAAGCAAAAACGGCAAAAGCCCTGGAGGAGGCGAGGTATCTGGTGGACCGGGGCTACCCCAAGGATTCTGCAGTCAGGTTCATCTCCAATCACCATCGATTGGCGATTGAAGAGAGGTTCATCCTGATGAGGGTAATAGTGAAATCGGACGTTGCTCGGATCAGAAGTTCCAGGATGCAGAAGTTGGAGGACCTGAAGGATCAGACCATCTTCATTGACGGCTACAATGTCCTTATCACCACCGAGAGCCTATTGGGAGGCCATCCCGTCTATTCGTGCGATGACGGCTTCCTGCGAGACAGCAGAGGGATCTTCAGGAGCTATAAAGTCTCCTCGCTCACCGCTCTTGCCCTCAACCAGATCCTTGATCTTCTGGCCCAGGCAGGTCCAGCCCGAACAGAGGTGCTGCTGGACCAGCAGATGAGCCGCAGCGGAGAGATGGCAGAGATGATAAAAGGAATGATGGCGGAGCGGCATCTCTGCGGCACAGCCAGAACCGCCAGAGATGTCGATCGCCTTCTTAAGGCAACCAGGGGAATAGTGCTGACCAGCGACGGAAATGTGATCGATAGCTTGGATCATATCATGGACCTTCCCCGAGAGATTGCCAGAAGATCGGGCATAAGGCCTCTGACTCTCTGACAATTGCCTGACACCATCTTTTATCTCTATTATCCAATCGTTATCTTTTTATGCTACATGGATTAATATACTATTGGGGTTTGAAAAGCTTTCAAAGTTATGGTGAGTGGTAATGAGAACGAGAGTATTTGCTTTAGTGGCGTTGGCATTGTTGCTCATGGGCGGAGGGGCTCTGGCATCCCATCCTATGTTCTTTCCCCTTAGCGAGCATACCATAGCCAAGGATATTACCGATAGCGGCATGCCGCTATACAGGACAACCACATTTACCACCGATGATGAGCAGGCCGTCTCCTGGTTGCTTATCTGGCGGGACTCAAAGCCGCATACTGTGGAGTGGAGATGGTACTGGCCCGAGGGCAGGACCTATGCCCGGTCGTTTAGCACCATTCCGCCCATCGACGGATTCACGGGAATGTGGGCGGCACCCGTCTGGAGCTGCCTGAAGATCAAGGGAACCGACGTTGCCAGGCTTCCAGGAAACTGGAGGGTGGATGTGATAGTGGACTTCAAAAAGGAGCTCACGGAGTACTTCACCATCAACACTCCTTATGCCTGCTGAGTCCTATACTGGCATATCAGCATATCGAGATTAATAAAGGTCCTGAATGATAAGACTGGCAAGCTAAAGCGCTAGCTCTGCTTTTAGTCTTTCCATTTCTTTGCTCGAATGCCAGTGGAAGACCATATAAATCCTGGAGGGCCTAAGGAGAGCGGTGGCATAGAAAATGGATCTAGAATTTGGTGGCAAGACCAAAGAGCCTGATATTCGCAGGCTCTTTGACATGAAAGACGTTATATTCGATCAGATCTGGCTGGCGGGAAGAGAGAACTTTGAGCTGTACTATATGTTCCGCGACCTCTTCTTGAGCCGGGCGGACGGGGATAAGCTTCGAGACCAGAACTTGAGATACGATATCACCATAATCCCTCCAGGGATGATGGGCAGCGAGTACATTAAGACTGCAGGCCACTATCACCCCCTGGCACCGGGGTCTGCCGTTACCTATCCTGAGCTCTATGAGGTGCTTGAGGGCGAGGCGCTCTATCTCCTGCAGAAGGAGGATCTATCCGATGTGGTGGCCATAAACGCAGCCGCCGGGGATAAGGTCCTGGTCCCCCCCAATTACGGGCATATCACCATCAATCGATCCAATAAGACCCTCAAGATGTCCAATTTCGTGGCCAGGGACTTCTCATCCCTCTACGATCCCATAAAGGAGACGGGAGGAGGGGCATATTTCTTTACCCGCGATGGGTGGATCAAGAACCCGCGCTGTCCGGAGGCGTCTGAGCTGCGGCGGGCCGACGCACCAGGTGGCAGAACCCTTTCCCAGCTGGGGCTGGCCAAAGGCAAAGAGATGTACCCTCTCCTCAAGGAGCATGGCCGGCTGGATTATCTGACCCGGCCCGGGGATCACCTGGATCTCTTTTCAGGCGTAATCTGAGAGTATGGATTCAAAAGATGAACCCCCGAGGGAAGTTTGAATAAAATGACAAACCAAGGATTCTCAGACTTCAGAGCATATATCGAGCTGCTACGCCCACCGCTCGCGCCCATGGACATCGCCATGCCTGCAGCCTCGGCTCTCTTGGCGGTCTATGCGGTGGAAGGGACTCTTCCTCCTCTGATTCCTTTTGTAATAGCTGTGCTCGGATCCTACTGTGCCATCACCAGCTCTTATGTCTATAACGACTGCTGCGATATCGAGGTGGATAAGGTCGGCATGCCCTGCCGGCCACTGCCTTCGGCAAAGCTGAACAAGAGGCAGGCCCAGTCTTGGTCGATATTTCTCTTTCTCGTCGCCCTGTCTGCCGCCCTCTACCTCAACCCCGAGAGCTTTGTCGCCCTCGTCGCTGCCACCATACTTGCAAGCATCTACTCCGCCTGGGCCAAGAGGAATACCCCCTTCTCCTGGATCTTCGTGGGATTATCCTATGGATTGGTGCCTTTAGGCGTCTGGCTGGCTATGGAGCCGGCGGGGATTCTCAAGGCCGGCGCTGGCATCCACCCTGCCTCTCTGATCCTGGCGGCGATGATCTGCATCACCGATTGGGGATTTACCAACTGCGATGCCTCCCGTGATGTTGAGGGCGACAGAAGAGAGGGAATTCCCACCACACCCGCCACCTTCGGCATTGCGGTCACCGCAAAGATGGTGGCCCTCTTCTGGCTGGCAGGAATCGCTCTTTCCATTGCCCTGGGATTGGCCTCGGGCCTGGGGTGGTTCTATTTCATCGCAGCCATTGTATCCGGCGGCTGGCTGCTGAGTCAGAACCAGGATTTCGTGCGCCATCCGACAGCAAAAAGAGGCGAGCAGTTCTTCTATCAGTCCGCCAACTACCGTGCGTGGCTCTTTGCGGCTCTGATCATCGATGTGCTGCTCAGAGCAATCCTGCTCCAGGCCCTGCCTCAGTTGGGTTGGCTTTGAGCACAAATGGCTATTGCATTCGAAAGCCTTTTATTGCCAAGAGTCCTTTCAACACCAGTGGGGTCAGTATGAAGACTGCATTTGCAGCAGCAATGGCATTGCTGATAGCATGCCTCTTGGCCGGGAACGCTCTTGCTCAGGAGAAGAGCAACTTCCAGAGCGTTGGCGGGGACTACGGCAGAAATGTATTGAGCAACATCGGAGCATCGGACGCCGAGACAGCATCAAAAAGCGAGAGCAATCAAAGTCTATGGAACTGGGGAGGAGCGCCCAAAGGCAGCTTGATCGTGGACGGTAATATCATCGGCGATCCCCGGTATACATTGAAGAACCTGAGCGTTATGCGCGATTGGCTGGGCGATTCGTTCGTGGATCCCTATGGAGATACCCCTGCTTATTCCTATTTCGATCCGGTCACTGGGGAGAGAGTTAAAACCTATGTGGATCCAATTACCGGGCAGCATTACTATACATACACAGATTCCAATAGCGGAAAACTGGTCTACGTCTACTTTAATCCGGAGACTGGCGAGCCGATATATGCCAGCTTCACTCCCATATCCGGCCAGTACATCGAAGAAGAACAATACTCATTGCCACCAATACTCACATAAAATTGATAAAATGACCTGCGAAAGCCTTTTATCATCAGGCATCAATCTCAGCACGGTGGGTTCGGTATGAAGACTGCATTAGCAGTGATTGTGTTGGCATTAGCTTGTCTCTTGCTAGCGAACTCTTCTGCTCAGAGCATTGGCAGCTATCAGACTCTGAGTGGAGATTCCGGCAGGTCTATCCTGGCAAGCCTGGAGGCCATTGATTCCCAATCAAAGGAACAAAGCCAGAATACAAGCGAGAATAATACCCTTTGGAGCTGGGGAAGCGCGCCCAAGGGAAGCGTTCTTGTGGATGGAGAGGTCCTGACAGATCCATTCAACAGCTGGAAGGATTTCAACCTCACAGAGAGCGGGATAGCTCAAGTGGGAGTCGATCCCTTCAAGGGGTATCCGATATATGCCTATAAGATCCCCAGGACTGGGGAGATGAAGTACTTCTACCTGGATCCTTACACCAATGAGCCATTCTATGTGGATGGCTATGCCGGTGCAGACATTCCTGTTGTTGCGAAGAGCAGCAGTTACTCATTGCCGCCGGTGTTGAGATAGGAGCCTCCCGGATAGATCTGAATTGACCGAACGGAATGATGGCCGCTCTGCTCACATGCAGGATAAGAGCGGAGCTTGATATTATTGGCAGAAATGCTGCCGTTAATGAGCATAATCGAATAAAGGAGTGATTGAATATGAAGAATAAAATCGTATATATTTCGATATTTCTGTGTCTGGCGGGCCTGGCAGTGGCCGCAGAATATACCGACTGGCAGAACGGAGCCATTGATGGCTTCAAGAAGGGCTTTGAGATGGGTCAAGCATACCAGCTTGCCCTTGACGGAAAGAATATCGATGGCTTCAATGCCAAGGTTGACGAATACAATGCCTGGGTGAGGGCCAACTTCGGAGAAGATCCAAATATGCTAATGCCGAAGATGACCGCTCCAGTAGATCTTAGCAAGCCGGTTCTCATCACCAATACCACCACCAGCTCGAAGGGGATAGTGCACGAGATCGATGGATCGTCAGGCAACAAGACATTTTCCACCAATGACGTTAACCTGCTTCCGGATGCGGCTATCAGGCAATATCGGAATTCTTCAGAGGGAAAGATCCTCGGAGCAGATTATCTGAGCGGGATCTGAAGCTTCCGCCGCAAGCTTCTTTTTTTGTTCGGGCGATCTGCCAAACTGCAATCCTCATATACTTGCAGCTCTAACAGAAGGCAGATGCAATGGGAACTGGTTGGCTGGTGTGCAGCTCTTTTGACGATGTTCGGATTCGTCCCCCAGATCCTTAAAATCTATCGGACAGGGTCTGTCTCAGATGTCAGCCTGATCATGCTCTTGCAGTTCTCTTTAGGAATGTTCCTTTGGCTGCTCTATGGCCTGTATATTCAGGATCGCATTCTGATCGTCTCCAATACGATCTCCTTTCTTACCCTGATGGTGGCCACCGGGATGTATATGAAGTACAGAAAAAGTGGTGCCAGCCCTCTGTAGCATCCATGAGAGGCAGTCATTAGCCGGAATGAAAAGCAAAAGAGCGCTCCAAGCATCATGTTCGGGAGCAGGCGAGAACAAGAAAGCAGGTTAACTGACATTGACCAATTGACACAGCATCCCTATCCGTCTTCTTCCCGCTCACTCATCTTATTTTTGATCCTCTCTTGCAGCCTCTCCAGAGAGGCTTTTGTGCTCAGGCGACTGTCACAGGGAGAAGTGTCTTTGGGATTGCAGCCAGCCAGAAGGTCCATCACTCTGTCGGCCATATCGAAGGCCTCAAGCTCCTCCAGATGCTGCAATAAGATACTGGCGCGGGAGTTGAATTCCCGGCATTTCCCCGTCTGCGAGATAGCAGCCTCGTGCATTTCATAGAGCAGAGAAAGCTCCTTATTGATCTGCAACCAGTCCTCCCTTTTTATCGCCATCCGGGAAAGGTATCCATCTTTCAGAAATATTAAGGCGATGATCAAGGCGATGCTCTCAATGCAGAGGCGATGGTCTTATAGTCTCGATTCCAGTATCCTCGAATCCGATCAGCCTGAAAAATCGAATCAATTGCTTGAATATGGAAGAGTGATAATATCGTATTATCGTCTTATGGCGATAAGCTTATATCTGAATATGCTTTAATCGCGCTCCAATCATGGCTCAAAAGAATGTCTCTGAACTGCGCTTGAAGATTCTGAGCGCTCTGTCCGATCCCACCCGTCTGGAGCTGCTCGAATACCTGAGCGGGGGCGAGCGATGCGTTTGCGAGATCCTTCCCGCCTTCTCCAGATCTCAGTCCAC
This sequence comes from Methanosaeta sp. UBA356, assembly GCF_002496465.1. Taxonomy (NCBI): domain Archaea; kingdom Methanobacteriati; phylum Methanobacteriota; class Methanomicrobia; order Methanotrichales; family Methanotrichaceae; genus Methanothrix; species Methanosaeta sp. UBA356. The sequence goes on from NZ_DAKC01000102.1 coordinate 19,298, forward strand.
CATATCCAAGCATCTGAATATCCTCTTCGAGGCCGACATTCTGGATCGCAGAATAGACGGGAAAAAGACGCTCTACAGCATAAAAGACCCTCAGGTTTTCGAATTGGTTCGCCTTGTAGACCAGATGGCCCTAAAGCAGATATCGCAGCTCGCAGAAGCAGGAAGGATTATCGAGGAGTCATTGAGCTGCGGGAGATAGATTTCATGGCAACCTATGTCATAATGGCAGCCTTGGAGGCCGGGCTGGCAACACTGCTTGAATACCTCTCGGCGCATGTATTGACCTGCCTGGTGCCAGCATTCTTCATCGCCGGTGCGATAGCAGCTCTCTTGAACAAGGATACTGTGCTCAAGTACTTCGGTGCTGATGCCCCAAAGTGGCTCTGCTACAGCGTGGCTTCCACCTCGGGGACTATATTGGCCGTCTGCAGCTGCACCATCCTGCCCATGTTTGCAGGAATCGAAAAGAGAGGGGCGGGCATTGGGCCAGCAACGGCCTTCCTCTTCTCCGGACCGGCGATAAACCTCATGGCCATCATCCTCACAGCCAGGGTCTTGGGCCTGGACCTGGGTGTAGCCAGGGCAGTGGCTGCAGTCTTCATGGCCGTGGTTATAGGTCTGATCATGGCGGCTATATTCCAAAGACATGACCCAAGCTGCAAAAACGATGCGGCTCCTTCTTCTTTTGATGTCGATCCAGACCCGGATCAAATGAGCCGGCCCAAATATATCACTGGCACATTTATGGCCGTGCTGGTGGCCATACTGCTCGTTGCCACCTCAAGCGCCATAGAGCTCCTGCCCAAGGCGATAATCGTGGGAGCGCTGATAGCAGTGGCTGCCTTCCTGATGAATAGATACTACCAGCCAGAGGAAAAGAGCGCCTTCCTGGAAGAGACCTGGTGGCTGACCAGGAAGATCTTTCCTCTCCTGGTAGTGGGCACATTTGTAACCGGGGTGATCGGCTACTTCCTGCCGGTTGAATGGGTAAGGACCATCTTTGGCACCAGCAGCTTTCTGGCCTGTTTTCTGGCCTCAGTGATCGGCTCGTTGCTCTATATGCCTACATTGCTTGAGGTGCCAGTAGTCGGAACTCTTTTCGGCTATAGCACGGGAGTTACGGCTGCCGGTCCTGCTCTGGCCCTTCTGCTTGCTGGTCCATCCCTGAGCCTTCCCAATATGATTGTTATCTGGAGGATAGTTGGAGCGAAAAAGGCCAGCGTCTACATCAGCCTGGTGGTGATCCTATCCACATTGGTGGGAATGCTCTACGGTGCCGTCGTTTCATAATTGATAAGAGTAGGAGGATATCTTATTTATTTTGAGATTCCCGGTTCTACCTCGGACACCCGGCCGCCTTCGACCTTGACTCTGACCATGGTCTTCAGGTTGTAGCCTTTGGACCTCAGCAGCTCTGCTCCGTTTCCTCTCTCCACCACGATCACTGTATCCATAACCTCGGCCCCAGCCAGCTCCAGAGAGTCCAGCGTGGCCTGAAGGGTGCCGCCGGTGCTGATCACATCATCCACCACGATCACCCTATCTCCCCTGTTTATTCCGTTCAGATAGAGCTGCGAGCGGGAGTAGCCGGTGACCTGGCTGATCTCGACCTCATTCGGGAGCCCGTACTTTCTCTTCCTTATTATCACCAGGGGGATATCGCATAGGATGGAAAGCACTATGCCTATGGGAATTCCCATGGCCTCAACAGTCACTATCTTATCCACATCCAGATTGGCGATCCGCACGATATTGGCGGTGACCTCTCTGATCAGATCCGGCCTGATCTCGGGAACTCCGTCTGTAATGGGATGGATGAAGTAGTCGTACTCTCCCCGTTTGAATACGGG
>NZ_DAKC01000102.1:21236-33602 GCF_002496465.1 Methanosaeta sp. UBA356
GCGTATGGGAAGAGTTCTTCGATGCTCATGCACCGATCTATGAAGAAAACGTATTCACAAAAAATACTATTCTGGAGGTCGATTTCCTTATAGAGATGCTGGCGGTGAGAGATGGGGGCTCNNTACTCTCCCCGTTTGAATACGGGGGCTTCCAGCAATGATTTTTTGAGCCTTTCCAGCATAGGTGAGTTCTTTCATACTATTTTCCTTTTCAAGTTATTGGTCCCTGTGGCCAATCCTCCGGCAGGGCGGAAAAGATATATGACGTCCGATAGGGATGCTATTGATGACAGAGAAAAGCGTATGGGAAGAGTTTTTCGATGCTCATGCTCCGATCTATGAGGAAAACGTATTCACAAAAAACACCATTCAGGAGGTCAATTTCCTTACAGAGGAACTGGCGGTGAGAGATGGGGGCTCAATTCTTGATGTTGGATGCGGTACAGGACGTCACTCCATTGAGCTGGCCAGGCGGGGTTATGCTGTTACCGGGCTTGATCTGTCCGCAGAGATGCTTGCCAGGGCTGCGGATGCTGCCAGGAGCAAAAAAGTGAATGTGCAATGGATTCGTTCTGATGCTGCCCGGTTTCAGCTACCGGATAGCTACGATGGCGCCATCTGCCTGTGCGAGGGAGCTTTTGGGCTTCTGGGCAAGGGCGATGATCCTATTGGCCAGCCCCTGTCCATCCTGTGCAATATCTCCCGCAGCCTGAAGCCGCAGGCAAAGGCAGTATTCACTGTTCTCAACGCACTGGCATCGATTCGCAGGAACGCGAATAAGGACGTTGAGGAGGGACGATTCGATCCTCTGACACTGGTTGAGTCTTCGGAATGCACGCCCCAAGAGGGGGTGGCTGCAGTTGCCGTTCGAGAGAGGGCTTTCGTGCCAACTGAGCTCGTCCTGCTCTTCCGCCTGGCAGGGATGTCTGTGATCAACATATGGGGCGGGACAGCAGGGAACTGGGGGAGAAGGCCCGTCGACCTGGATGAGATGGAGATCATGGTTGTGGCATGCAAAACAGGCGAGCCTCTGGAGGGGGATGGCGCCCGGTAGCCCTCAAAATTGTCTGCAGAATTAATATTGGGGTATCGGGCCTCTAATCCCCAGATCCCGGGCCTGATCCCCCCATCATCTCGGCTTGATGGCCCTTACCTTTATGCTGGATACGGAGTCTGCAAATCCGTTGACTTCTTCGGCGCTCATTTTCGGACTCTGATCAATTGCCTGATCTGTGCTGTCGCTGACAAAAAAGTCCAGTGAGAAGGGGGATTCCTCAATCACTTCTACATCGCCGAAGCCTGCAGATCCTATCGCATCCAGATAGACATCTTTCATAACTGCTCCCGAGATGCAGCCCACATAGCCTTCGATCGAATTCTCTATGCTAAGAGGCAGCTTCTGGCGCAATACGAGATCTGAGACCATCAGCCTGCCGCCGGGCTTAAGCACCCGGAATACCTCTTTGAAGACCTTCTTTTTGTCGGGCACCAGGTTGATGACGCAGTTGGAGATGACAGCATCCATGCTATTATCATCAACCGGAAGATCCTCCAGCTCGCCAGGCACAAACTGCACATTGCTGTAGCTTCCTTTATCGGCATTCTCTCTAGCCCTGTTGATCATCTCCGGGGTCATATCCACTCCAATGACCTTTCCTGTCGGTCCAACCCTGTTGGCGGCAAGGAAGCTGTCGAATCCCGCCCCTGAGCCCAGGTCAAGAACAGTCTCCCCTTCCTTTATCGATGCCAGTGCGATTGGATTGCCGCAGCCCAAGCCCAGATTAGCTCCCTGAGGCACGGCATTCATCTCTTCCTCTGAGTAGCCGATATTCTTGCTGATCTCCTCTGGGGGAAGAGTTCCACAGCATGAGCCCTTGGTGGGACAGCACGAGCCTCCCGTTCTCGCAATTTTTCCGTAGCTCTCCTTTACCAGTACCTTTATTTCCGAATCGTTCATCGTTAGTTCACCTCAAATTCTAAATATAGTATTATTTCTTGAATATGTCATCAATAACCGGCCCGAGCACAGACTTCACCATGCCCTCCAGCTCTTTTACCCTGATTAGTGATAGGCAGCAGATCTTGCCATCCTTCTCCATGCTCACCACTGCCAGCTTATCTCCCGGCCGGATCTTTGCTCTTTCCCGGATATCCTTGGGAAGAACCATCTGCCCGCGCTCATCTACGCTTACTATGGATTCCACCCGGCATGAGCTCATCGATCCCGGCAGGCAACAGGCCTTGTCTTCGGATTTAACCGCCATAATAATATCGTTATCTCTGATTATTTAAATATTTCTGAAAAATCAGAAAATTCTCTTTTTAAGCAACATCTCAAATCGATAAAAATTGATGCGTAATTCTCCAAACAAATATGACTTTGGATTTTAAAACCAGTTTAATGCTATGCACATCAAATCCTGACAGAATTCAGATAAAGCGCAAGCATTATATATCGGCAAATATTGATATGATCTGTGATTGCTATGGGGCTGAAAGATAAGATCTTCGGGGATAAGGGCAGCAGCAGTTGTTGCTGTGGCACCCGTATTGTGGGACTCAGACAGATCAACGTAGGTGGACGCAGCGTAGGAATCATGGGCCTGGATGAAGCCCTCCAGGATTTCTTTAAAAAGGGAATGAAGCCAGAGGACTCCACCGGAAGTGAGCTGGTCGAGGAGCTGAAAAAGCTCAACTTCATTGCCGAGGGAGCAGAGGAGATGTATAAAACCGCTTTTTTAGCAGAATATCTAAGGTACTTCGAAGCCAGGAAAAAATAGGATCAGATGCAAAAAGCCATAAAAGCCAGCTCTGCACTCATGATCCGACCAGAAATCTATGAGTAGTTGGTGGGTGAAATAGACAGTTATGCCAGATTCGACGAATGATGAGATCATTGAGGAATCAATCGACGAGGATGCAATATGCAGCCTGGCCAGGCTCATCGGAGATGAGGATCGGGCGCGGTCGAGGTCCAGAAGGCTCTTATCATTGATGAAGGCGATCGACATTGATGGCCCGGAAGGAGAGGTGGAGGTCTTCAAGGCCGTTGCCGATCCCTGCAGGCTCAGAATTGTAAAGCTCTTGAAGGAAGGAGAGCTATGCGTCTGTGAGATCATGACTGCTCTTGATAAGCCTCAGTCCACCACTTCCCATCATCTGTCCATTCTCAGAGAGGCAGGACTGGTCAGGGAGCGAAAGGATGGCAAATGGTCCTACTACCGCCTGGCCGACAGCGCGGTCAATGAGATGATCAAGCAGGCCCGAGAGCTGAAGAAGATAAAATAAGATTAAAAGATTTTTAAGTGGTGGGATGAGATGTTCTATGACAACCTAGCGACGGCTATGAGCTTTTTCATAGAGATTGCAGTAGAATTGATAGTATTATTCATAGGGATAACCTTTCTCGTGGGCCTGATCCAGGAGTATGTGCCTGATGAAACCATAAAGAGAGCACTGGGCGGGCGGCACAGGATCCTGGGCAGCTTTCTAGGCGCCGGTTTTGGTGCTCTTACCCCCTTCTGCTCCTGCTCGACCATTCCGCTCCTCCTGGGGATGCTCAATGCGGGCGTGCCCTTCGCATCTGCGATGGCATTTCTATTTGCCTCGCCGCTGCTAAATCCGGTGATAGTGTCCCTGTTCATACTGCTGATGGGCTGGAAGATAACTGCTCTCTACTTTGCCGTCACATTCCTGGCGGCAATCGTAATCGGCCTGATGCTTGACAGTCTGGGATTCGCAGCACAGGTTAAATCCGTGGCCGCGGTGAGAGGCTGCTGCGACTGTGAGCAGGCTGAGGATGCAAAATCGAGAGTGCAGCGCTCGGCAAGATTCGCTTTCAGCCTATTCCGCCAGCTCGTACCCTATCTCCTCTTGGGAGCGGGCATTGGTGCCTTCATTCATGGATTCGTGCCCACGGAGCTGATATCAAGCATTGCCGGATCGGGAAATCCCTTTGCTGTTCCCGTGGCGGCAATCATAGGCGTCCCCATCTACATCCGGGCGGAGACCATGATCCCCATCGGCCTGGCCCTCATAGAGAAAGGGATGAGCACGGGAGCGGTGCTGGCCCTGGTCATCGGCGGAGCGGGCGCGAGCATCCCTGAGCTGACCCTTCTTTCCGCCATATTCAAAAGGAAGATGCTGGCAGCCTTTGTGCTCACCATAATCGCAATAGCGGTTGCGGTCGGATATCTGGCTAACTGGCTGGCATTATAACGAATAAGAGTCCTGACGTCATCCCTCAAAGGTCTGAGAGATCCAATCCTTCATCTCATCTCTCACTCTTCTGAATGCCTGCATCTCCTCTTCCTTCGATCCTTTTGTCGCCGCCGGATCCAGGAAGCTTCTGTGGATAACCTTTCTCGCACGAGGAGTTCGGGCGGGAAGCTCGATATCTGTGCTGCAGATGGGGCAGGCCTGTCTGGCCCGGTCGCAGACAGTGACCGCCAGGTCAAAGACCGTATCCAGGAATTCTTGGGAGGATTTGGAGCGCTGGCCGGAGATATCGATGCCGATCTCACTCATGGCCAGCACAGCGCGGGAGTCGACTGCTGTTGCCTCAACCCCGGCGCTATAGGCCTCATATCGATCGCCATACGTGGCCCGCAGGAGCCCCTCAGCCATCTGGGAGCGGGCGGAGTTGTGAGTGCAAAGAAACAGGACCTTCCTCTTCCCTTCTGCCGAACTGGATGCAGAGTCTGATTTCATCTGATATCCAGATGCAGTCATGGTAAATCAGCATTTTGTAAGGCTGAATGGGAATGATAAAAAAATTGGGTCAGATCGGATCGAAGCCCATGGCCGGAGGGCTCACGCCTATCACCTGAGAGGGACACTCCTCTGCCGCCTTCTTTGCGCATTCCTCTTGATCCTCAAAAGCGACTCCTTCATCCAGCTTCCCGGCGATGCGGTACTTCTTGGCGATTTGACTTTTGCCATCCTGTTCACTCTCATCGAAGAGATCGGGGCAGTCTCCCCAGCACTGGCCGCAGCTTATGCAGCCCTCTCGATCGATTGATACATTGATCATGAGAATCATCCCGGCCTATGCCAAGGACAGTTCTTCGTTTATCGCTTTAATGCTTTTTGGCGCAGAATGCGAGTTTTTTGCCGAAATTCTGCATGAGCCGAATACATTAAAATCTCCTGCCCAGAAGGCGATAATGATTAGGGATCAAACTAATTATGATATTTTCTTCAGTTCACCTCTGAGACAGATGGACGGTGATCGATGGAAGATCCGCTGTCTATCCTCTTGGGCAGATAACAAAATTCCGTCTCTGCTGTCCAACGTGATAAACCGCTTTTCGATAATGCAAAAGCCCAGCGGGAGGTGGCCTCCTCACCGTGGGCACGTTCATTTCCGCATTACCACATCTTGAATCCCAGATACCTCACCGCATAGATCAAACCGATGACGATGACCGCCAGACCGAATATCCTTGTGACGTGCTTTCCAGCGGCGATGTACTTCTCTCCGATCTGCCCGCCCACAGCTTTCGAGAAGGTGGCGATGGGTATCACCGGCACCCCGTGGCCTACCCCGAAGACAAAGAGCATCAGGGCTCCGCCCAAAGGCGTCACGTCCTGGGAGATGAGCCAGATGAGCACCGGAAAGACCAGGGACACGGCACACGGCGCCCAGCCCAGGGCGAAGAAGATCCCTAGAGTGAAGGCACCGATGAATGCCGAGTAACGGAAGAGGTTCATGGAGACTGAGACCAGCCTCTCCATGATCCCCTTCTTCTCCGCTATCGTCTCCCCAACAATCGCATCGGAGTTGCCTCTGCCAAAAGACAGACGTGAGCGGACCGGCTCGATGATCTCCCCAATCGGCTTGATGATGTTTATCCCCAGGATGATCATCAATAGACCCGCAGCCAGGTCAAAGAAGCGAGCCTGGCGGATGAAAACGCCAATATCTGAGAGGAAAAAGCCCACGATGAAAAATACCGCAGCCATGCCCAGGGTGAAGGCTATGCCGATCATAAAACCCTCTTTTGATGCCGAGACGGTCTTTCTTAGATACACCTCCTTCCTGCGGGCGGTCATAACATAAGAGAACATGGCTAAGAGAAGCGCTATGGAGCAGGGGGAGAGGGAGGTGACAATTCCCAGGGCGAACATGCCCAGATAGTTTATGCCCTGGCGGGAGGCGATTCCCTCAAATCCGGAGGCTTCGCCTGCCTCTATTCTCTCCAGGTCGCTTTTCAACGACTCAGCACTCTGGATACCGTCTATCTCCCCCTTGCCCAGTTGATAGACGTGGTAGAGACCTGCCACATTTCCCTCTTTATCGATCAAGATCAGGGTGGGATTGGCAAATCCTCCCTCTAAAGTTGAGTAGTCGATGTACTTGCCGGTGAGGGGATACGGGTCAAAGTCCTCAATCCAGGGCCCGGTGATATTGGCATTCCACCATCCTTCTGCTAGTTCTCGCCCATCCAATGAGTAGGAATTCTTCCGCACATTGAGGGTTATGATGTTCACGCCGGGATCCATTTCGGCAAGCTGAGAGAGCTGGTTGGTCTGGGCATCAAGAGCATTCTCGCACTCCCTGCAGAGGGGATTTTCTATGTTTGTGATATGGAGAAGGACTGCCTCTCCTCGATAGCCAGAGAGGGAGACATTTTTCCCATCAAGATCTACTGCCTGAAAATCAGGGGCCATAGCTACCTGGGATATAGCAGGTGATGAGCATATGGAGAAGATGGAGAAGATGGAAAAGATAATGGAAATTATAACCGCAAAAAGTGTGACGGGTCCCGATATCAGGGATTTCTTGCATTTCGTGGACATGACAACGATCCCTTTATCTGAAATCCGGCTTTAATTATCCCAGTCTGCGTAGTTCTCATCATATAGGCTTATGGCGTCCTCCACATAGTTCCTGATCCACTCTTCGCCCGTTATTTCATCCGAGCTGTGCCAGACTGCCACGACCTCGCCTTCAGAATCGGGAGCCAGGGTCAATATGACGGTCAGAGGAACGAACATGTCGAGGCCGCCATTGGGATCATAGGCCTGCAGGGCTTCACCAGACCTGACATCACTGCCATCGGCACCCAACTCGAAGATCGTGATCTCTCCGCTGAATTCGTCGATTATCTTCTGCACGGCCTCGGTCTGTGGTACACAATAATCACATTCTTTATGCACATAGATCAGCACAGGCTTGCTCTCCAGAGCGTCCAATACCCAATCAGGATGGCTGACATCGCCGCCTGCACCCGTAGACTGATCGGGATATTCTGTCCACCAGTCATCGCTTTCCGATCCTAAGGAGTATTCAGCTCCCGCTGCATTGAAGCCAAAAGCGATAAGAATTAATGCAATTAATGAGGCAATGCCATATTTTCTCGATACAATATCCATGGTACACTCTCCTTTTCCCCACTCATTCCCATGCCGATCCAACTATCACATCGACATCTTGCTGTTGGTATGAGGAGCTAATCTCAGCACATCGACATTATTGGATATAAGACTTTCGTCAATTCGATCTATATAGGCATACCTGAGGAAAACATTTGCTTTGAGATCATGCATAGTATTATATTTAAAATGAATTATGAATCAATGGTTGTTAAATAAGATTTGCAGACAGCAGGAATACATATATCAATTTCATTATATATACTTATCGTCAGATGTCGTACATGCTCTTCATCGCCTGACTGGAAACTCTTATATATCGAGATTGCTGGATATGGTGTTGTATTGCTTATTTGAGGTCACTATGGAATGCGAAATATGCAATAGAAGCGGGAAATCCTTTTTCCTGGTTACACATAAAGAAAGGGGAAGAATCAGGATCTGCGGCGATTGCTTGCAGAAAGAGAGAGACAATCTCCTTGCTCAAAAAAGCTGCACATGCTGCTGAGGTGAGAGGAGACTCATGTCATGCATATCCAAAGAGGCCGTCGATAGGATGACCAGGCTCATCGGCGATCGCGATAAGGCAGAGTGCAAGGTGAACAGGCTGCGCTCCCTGACCATAGATCTGGATGAAGAGGAGCTCAAGACCGAATCTGAGATCTTTCAGGCCATGGCCGATCCCTGCCGCCTCAAGATTCTCTCTCTTCTGCGGGAGGGGGAGCTATGCGCCTGCGAGATCATGATCGGCGTTGACCGACCCCAATCCAGCACTTCTCATCATCTCTCCATCCTCAAGAATGCCGGTCTGATCAAAGAGCGCAAAGACGGAAGATGGTCCAGATACAGGCTCTCAGAAGGGGCAGTGATTGAGATGCTCAATCTGGTAAACATATTGATTGAATCTAAAGACCGAAGAGGCAACTCCAATGACAAAAAATGATTTTACTATTCCAGCAATTCTCATGATTTCTTTGTTAACACTAGCTCCCCTGGCCAATGCCGGCTGCTGCAGTGAAGGCACCTGGGATCCCAGCGGATTTCTAAACTCCGATGCTGGCACAGGCATGCCCAGTCAGCCCATCCAGTCCGCACAGGCAGAAGGATCGCAAGAAAGCGCTGCAGTACCAGCAGCCCTCAAAATCCGCCCGATAGGCTGGCATCATACCCCAATGGCATTATCATGAAGCCCATGAAGAGCGTCTCCAGCTCTGATGTGATAATAGATACATCTAACGGAGATGGCTATGCTGCATCTCATATCAAGAACGCTATTCACATCCCCAGCAAGGACTTTCTGGACAGCAATGGCAATCTCAAGGGCGATGAAGAGCTGTCCAGGCTCCTGGGTGAGGCAGGCCTCTCGAAAGAGGACTCCGTGGTTGTATATGGAAGTGCAGAACGCTCTGGCGAGGCGCAGTTGGCATTCCTGGTCCTGAGACATCTGGGACAGGATGATGTGAGGCTATTGGAGGGAAGCCTGGATGACTGGAAGGCTGCAGGCCTGCCGGTTGAGGCCCAGAAGACGGTAATTCCAGCTGCTGAATATAATCCCTCCGTAAGGCCTGGCGTGATAGCAGAATACGATTATGTTAAGTCCGGCCAGGCTCGGATCGTGGACGTCCGGCCTTTTGTGGACTTTGGAAAAGGCCGCATACCCGGCTCCACAGCCCTGGACCCGGCCAATGTGATAAAAGGAGATAAAATCAAGAACGGTGGCGATCTAGGAACCGTCTTCAGCCGGCTGGATAAGGATATGCCTATTGTGGTCTATTCCGATGACTACAGCCAATCTGCTCTGGTGGCATATTCTCTGCAGCTCATGGATTACGAGGCTGCCGTCTACTCCTGGGGAGACTGGCAGTCGCATGAGGGCAAGGGAGATGATTCTGATTCTAAGTACGTAAAGCTCGGCAGGACATAATTGCATTTTTAAGGGGGATGGTGGAGCGATATGTCAAGTGGATCAAGTGGGTCAAATGGGATGAGCAAGGGGCTGGATTTTCTCTCTCGCTACCTTACCATCTGGATATTCGTGGCCATGATCCTGGGAATCGCCCTTGGCTATTATGCTCCCGGGATAACCCGTTTCATCCTCAGCCTGCAGATCGGCACGACCTCAATTCCCATCGCCATCGGCCTGATACTGATGATGTATCCGCCACTGGCCAAGGTCAAGTACGAGGAGCTGGGACAGGTCTTTACAGATCGAAAGGTTCTGGGCCTCTCCCTGGTTCAGAACTGGATCGTGGGCCCCATTCTGATGTTCGCCCTGGCAGTGATCTTCCTGCGGGACTCGCCTCATCTCATGTATGGCATAATCCTCATCGGCCTTGCCCGCTGCATCGCCATGGTCATCGTCTGGAACGAGCTGGCCTGCGGCTGCACCGAGTACTGCGCCGCCCTGGTGGGACTAAACTCCATCTTTCAGGTGTTCTTCTACTCCATCTATGCATACATCTTCATCACCGTCCTGCCGGCAGCTTTGGGAATTGCAGCGGGCACGGCAGTTGATGTTACCATATCCCAGATCGCTGAAAGCGTATTCATATACCTGGGAATTCCCTTCTTGGCAGGGATAGTCACCAGGTTCAGCCTTATCCAGGCGCGGGGAAAGAGCTGGTATGAGAGGGATTTCCTGCCCAGGATATCGCCTTTAACCCTAGTCGCCCTGCTCTTCACCATAGTCGTCATGTTCTCTCTTAAGGGGGACTACATCGTGCAGCTCCCCCTGGATGTGGTGCGGGTGGCCATACCTTTAGCCATCTACTTCCTGCTGATGTTCTCGGTTAGCTTCTTTATGTCCTACAAGCTGGGCGTGAGCTACGAGAACACTGCAGCACTCTCATTTACTGCGGCCAGCAACAACTTCGAGCTGGCCATCGCCGTTGCTGTGGGCGTCTTTGGCATCGCCTCCCAGGAGGCTTTCGCTGCGGTTATCGGCCCCTTGATCGAGGTGCCGGTCCTGATCGCCCTGGTGAACGTGGCCTTGAAGCTGAGGGACAGGTACTATCCTTCCGCCCCGGAGAAGATATTCTGTGAAAGCCCTTTGAAGTCCGAAGACTAAAGATGCGACATATGGATGCGATATGAAGATGTGATGAAAAATGACTGGATCGCCTGCTGAGGTAAAGCTCGTGAGCAATGCCATGGCCAATGCTACGAGAAGGAAGATCATGGCCATGCTGGTGGAAAAGGAGAGGACAAAAGAAGAGATTGAGCAAGCAGTGGGAGGTACCATGCTCGACTACCACCTGCAAATGCTCAAGCAAGCCGGCCTGGCTGACACGAGAGGTGACAGGGTCCTCATCACGGATTTCGGAAAGAACTTCATGGAGACCAAATCCGACAAGCCGGCAGAAACGAAAAAAGACCTGGCTGGCACCAGACCCCTGCAGGTCGTCGAGCTTCGCCAGCTCCTGCCCTGCATCGCCGACAGCAGCAAGTTCAGGATAATCGCCCGCTTCGAGCCACCGCTGGAAGGAGCGCTAAAACTGTTGGAGCCCCTCTTCCCCCGGGCCAGGTACTCCGATCGGATCGGCGCTCTGATTATTCAGAGGGGCAACATTCTGATCACCATCTATTCCACCGGCAGCGTGACCATGACCATGATCAAGAGCGAGGCAGAGGCCAGGGAGGTTTTGGAGGACCTGAAAAAGACCATCAATGAGGCTATTGCTAAGGGAGTCACTCCAGTTCCGCGGGAGAAGGTCAAAGTGGACCATGCTGAGATCTACCAGTACCTTCCCCGCACCGACTGCCAGATCTGCGGCGAGCAGAGCTGCTATGCCTTTGCCATCAAGCTGGTGGGCAGGGAGACCGAGATTGATAAATGCACGCCGCTCCTCGAGCCCAGGTATGCCACCAATCTCGAGCACATCAGGACTCTGCTGGAGTACCTTTGAAGATGCCATGCAGGTGAGCAGTTGAAGACCTTGACCATCATACTCACAGACGGGCCTTATATCTCCCAGTATGCAGATATGGCCTTTAAGATCGCCTCCCGGGCGCTAAATGTGTTCCAGGTGAACATATTCCTCTACCTGGATGCAGTCCATATTCCAAAGAGCGGCCAGAATCCCTCAAATTTTAAAATTACTGGCAAGCTCTTCCAGGAACTGGCGGATAGAGGAGCTGTGGTCAGGGCCTGCGCTAGATGCGCTGCTGCCAGAGGCTATCGGGCAGAGGAAGACGGAACATGCCCGGATTACCTGCAGGGGATAAAGATCACTAGCCTCTATGACCTGGCAGAGATGCTGGAGAAGAGCGACCGGGTGATTGCACTGTGAGATCGATCTTCATGAGATCATAAGTCGTGAGGTTAGCTATTCATGCGATCGATCTTCTATCTTCTCGACAGCGCTCCCTACGGAAGCGAAAAGGCTTATGGCGTGCTCAATGCGGCAGCGGTGAGCATCAAGATGGATGTAAATCTGGGCCTGTACGCCGATGGGGTATATCTTGCCCTTGCCGGCCAGGACACCAGCCTTCTTGATGTGCCAAACCTCTCCGATATCCTCTATGCCTACCCCGAGCTGCGGGTCATGGCACATGAGCCCTCCCTGACGGAGAGGGGCCTCTTGAGCCGCGGGCTGGTGGAGAGGGTGGAGCTTGTGGATGAGGAGGATTTTATGAAGCAGGCCCTTGCTGCCGACGGTCTGATTGCACTATAAAGGTTGAATTATGGCAAATAGAGATATCTTCCTTTTGACCAAGCCGCCCCAGAGTGAACGGGCAGAGCTGTGCCTGCGCCTGATGGAGCACGGCGATGATCCAGTTCTCTATCTGGCGGGAGACGGTGTCTACAATCTTCTGGATGAAGCCCTCTTGGAAAAATGGCCTGGAAAGGTTATGGCCTGCAATGAGGATCTGGAAGCCAGAGGATTGCAGGCGGGAGAAAGGGTGAGGGTGCCTGAGGACTTCTACCAGCTGCTGGTGGAGGAGATGGTCGCAGAGGGCAGTCGGATTTATTCTTTCTAAGGAATTCGG
>NZ_DAKC01000072.1:0-9842 GCF_002496465.1 Methanosaeta sp. UBA356
AAGCTTTTGTTCTGGGAAATCGTCCAGGAATCGTGGCATTGATATCAAGAAAAAAATCAAGAGATGAGCATCTGAAGCGAAGATTGGATCCATCGTCTTTTCACGCTTAAAGAAATGAGATCTACATGATTTTGGATCTGCTTATTGCCGTTGTTCCGGCCGTGATCCTATTTCTTTACGGCATTGAGAACTTCTCTGATGAGGTCCGACATGTAGCTGGCGAACGCTTCCGCACGATTCTGCAAAATGCGACGAAAACCTCCTTGCGTGGCGCTTTTGCCGGGGCCGCGGTCACCGCCCTGGTTCAGTCCAGCACCGCCACCACCATCATCGCCGTGGGCCTGGTGAACGCGGGAGCGATCTCCTTTCTGGCCTCCCTGGGCCTTGTCATCGGTGCCAATGTGGGCACGACCCTGACCGCGCAGCTGGTTGCCTTCAAGCTGACCGCATTTGCCCCGTTGATAGTCATCGCCGGATTCATGCTGAGCCTGATTCGTGGCCCTTATAGAGCCTATGGAAAGCCGGTATTCTACTTCGGCCTGGTGTTCTATAGCCTCAACCTGATCTCATCCGTGGTCGCTCCCCTGCAGGATGATCCTGAGGTCCTCTCATTGCTCTCCATGACGGACGATATCCTGATAGCAATTATTATCGGCTTTATCATCACCAATCTATTCCAATCCAGCTCGGTTACCACCGGGCTGATCGTGGTCATGGCCCAAAGCGGCCTGATCAATGCATCTCAGGCCCTGCCAATTCTGCTGGGAGCTAATATTGGCACTTCAACCACCGGACTGGTCGTATCCCTGAGCATGAACACAGCGGCCAAGCGCACCGCCACTGCCCAGTTTCTCTTCAATTTCTTTGGAGTTCTGCTCTTTTTGCCCTTCATAGACAGCTTCTCCCTTCTCATCGAGGATATAGGCGGCACAGCTGCTCAGCAGGTGGCCAATGCTCATCTCATATTCAATTCCACCTGCGCATTCATCTTTCTGCTGGCCATTAAGCCCTTCAGCAGCCTGATCATGCACATACTGCCCCAAAAGGATGGGGAGATAGTCTTCGTCACCGAGCACATCTCCTCCAGACTGCCGGACGACATCCCTCTCGCGGCATCACTAGTGGAACGAGAGATCGTGCATATGCTCAGCATCTGCAAGGATATCTTCGATAGCACCCTGGAGGTTGCTGAGGGGAGCACCGATATGTGCTCGAGAATTGCCCATTTGCGGGACTACATCGATTATCTGCGCACTCAGATCATGTCTGCAATCCTCATTCTGACCAATCGCGATATCTCAGTGGAAGAGGCGGCACATGTTGCTATTCTGGCAAGGGTTACCGATCTCTCCCTTCTGATGGCCCACCAGATGACCTCCATGGCCAGGAGCTTCGAGCAGATGAACGAGAAGAAAATCACCCTATCCCCGGAATCCCTGAAGGGAATCGAGGACATGGCTGCTCCCTGCAGAGAGAATATCCAGTTCCTTACGAACGTATTCCCCCAGATGCCGGAGTATATCGACAGAAAGATGCGCTCCAATGACGAGCAGCTCCGCCAGGTGCTCAACTGGCACTACAAGACTTACCTCATCCGCCTGGTGGCAAAGAGCACATCTGGCGGCATATTCTCCGAGATCCTCTTCTCCTTCGAGAGGATAGGATCAATCATAAGAGAGCTGAGGAAGACCTCAAAGACAATGGGAATCCCCGCCTCTGCCCTCCACATGCCAGATCTGATCGATCCCAATAGTGAGAACGGCAGTGAAGGCAGCTCTGAAGAGAGCGGCCCGAAGCATCAGCTTACTTAAAGCTCCATTATCATTGCCGCGGTTATCAACAGCAAGGCCGCAGGTATCACATATTTTGTGAGGGTGCGAAGAGCTCTGAGCCATCTCTCCGAGAGATGGACCTGGCCGGCCAGTATATCGTCATCTATCAGCCACCTGAAGGTTATCGCCACCAACAATGCAGCAATGGGAAGTCCAATTGTGCCCACGGTAGCATCCAGTAGGTCCAGGATCCTTGATCCAAAAAATCTCAGATCCTGGGAGCTGTAGCTCAGAGCGGAGGGGGTGCCTAGGGCGACGAGGAGGATCATCAGAAAGATGCTCGCTCTTTTTCTGCTCGCACCAGTCTGGCCCATGATGGCAGCCACATTCATCTCCATCATGGATATCGACGAGGTGAGGGCGGCAGAGAACAGGAGAGCAAAGAAGGCCACGGAGAATATTTGGCCGTAAGGCATCAGCTCAAATGCTCTGGGCAAGGTGGTGAAGGCAAGCTCTGCACCTGCGGCAGGCTCCAGGCCGAAGGTGAAGACCAAAGAGAAGATGGCTATCCCCGCCAGCATAGCGGCCAGAAGATCGGAGAAGGTGATGATCAACGCTGACTGCGGGATATCCATATCGTCCTCCAGGTAGGCGCCGTAGGTGATGAGAATGCCCATGCCCACTGACAGGGAGAAGAATGCCTGGCCAATAGCCGCGCTCCATACCCCGGGACGGCTGAGGATCGAATAGTCCGGCCGGAGAAAGAAGTCCATGCCGGGATGAAATCCGGGGAGTCTGACGCAGAACAGGACCAAAGCCACTAAAATGAGAAATGCGAAAGGGATCATGATCGATACGGTCCTCTCAATTCCCATGTTCACCCCCAGGCTCACAATCAATCCCGTCGCCAGCACTGAGATCAAGAAATATGCTAATGGCTCTAGCGATGAGGTGAAGGAGGAGAAGGTGACTGTAGAGCCCAGAAGAGAGAAGAGCAGATATGCCAGGGTCCAGCCCATTATGACCAGGTAGTAGCTCAGGATTAAGAGGACGATCAGGCAGATCAGCCAGCCGACGATCTCAAACCGTTTTCCGGCCCGGCCAAAGGAGGCGACCAGATTTCTCCTCCAGTGCCTTCCCACCGCCATCTCCAGGATCATGAGGGGGACAGCGAGGCAGACTACCGCCAAAAAATAAGGAATTAGATAGGCTCCGCCTCCATTCTGTCCCACAACCATTGGGAAGCGCCAGATATTGCCTATGCCCACCGCCGAGCCTATGGCGGCCAGGACGAAGACCAGGCGAGAAGACCATCTCTCCAACTCTTTAACACCTCTTCTTTCCGCTCAAAAACGGGTGGATCGGGTTGGTTCAATTAAGGATCGAACTGAAAACCGGCAGCCAGCAAAAAGAAGGCGATTCCAGAAAAATTGAAATCAGGCCCTCTTTTCTGTTCTCACGATCAGAACCGGGCGGTTGGCGATCCTGGCGGTGTCATAGGTCGTGCTGCCGACAACCATCTGCTCCAGCCAGCCGGCTCCGTGTGAGCTCATGGCAATCAATGATGCATCCTCGTTGTCTGCCAATGAGCTGATCTCATGCGGCGCATCTCCCACCTTGACATGGGTCGTAACCTTCAGCCCAGGCCTATCAATCTCCTTGACGATGGAGTTGAGCTTGCTGCCAGCCACCCGCACAGCAGCATCTATCTGCTCGTCGCTCTCGCCGCTGGATACGACATACACCAGCCCGATCTCGCTTGTCTCTTTCATTCCTTTGACGAGGAGTATCGCATCCTTTGCGGGATCTGAGAAGTCCGTGGGGCAAATGACCTTGGTAAAGAGGCTCCTGCAGAACCGGCCCAGGTTATCTCCCTCTAAAACCTTGTATCGCATTATCAGAAGATCGGTTTGCCCATAGCGCAGAACATCGCGGGAGACGCTCCCAAGAAGTAGGCCGCTTATCCGCCCCCTTCCCCGCGCCCCAACCATTATCAGCGTAGCATTCTCCTCATCTGCTACCCTCTGGATGGTCTTTGCTATACTTCCCTCCATTATCGTCTCCACCCTGGTCTTGACCTCGATCCTGAGGGCTTCAAGGTAGCGCTTCTGCTCTTCGATCTTTTCTTTGGCCTCTGCGACCTCGGCTGTCGGATCCCATACCCGCTCCACGGCCTTTCTTTGAATCACATGCAAGAGCACCACAGTCTTCTCACCGGGAAGCTCGGCTATGCACTCAAGCAAGTTCTGCGAATACCTGGAAAAATCGGTTGGAATGAGAATTCTCTGAAACATAATAGCATTTAGGCTCAACAGTTTATCAATGTAGTGGTATTAAGTGGAAGACTTATTATCTCAGAGATGAGTTGGGATCGAATATGTTTAGGAAGAGGCATGTGCTCAGCATGCGAGAGTTTTCCAAAGAGGAGATCGATTCCGTTCTGGACCTTGCCCAGTCTCTGGAGCCCTTGGCTCGAGGCAAGAAGAGCAGTATGCTCGCGGGCAAGATTCTGGCTCTCCTCTTCTTCGAGCCCTCAACCAGAACCCGAATGTCCTTTGAGACGGCGATGAAGCGACTGGGAGGAAGCGTGATCAACCTAGGTCCAGCGGAAGGCAGCTCCATCTCCAAGGGTGAATCGCTGGCAGATACGGTTCGGGTGATAGGTGGTTATGCCGATGCCCTGGTCATCCGCCATCCCAAGGAGGGGTCAGCCCGCCTGGCTTCCCAGTTCTCGCCCGTGCCGGTGCTCAATGCCGGTGATGGAGCAGGTCACCATCCCACCCAAACCCTGCTGGACCTGTATACCATCAGAAAGGAGAGCCGCCTGGAGAATTTGCATGTCGCCCTGGTAGGCGATCTGAAGTACGGCCGCACCGTCCATTCCCTGGCCTATGCCCTCTCCCTTTATGGAGCAGATATCACCCTGGTCTCCCCGCCCACCCTGAGGATGCCCGATCCCATCAAGGCCGACCTATCGAGCAAAGGCACCATTGTGCGCGAGACAGCCGACCTGGGCGAGGTGATAGACAATGTGGATGTGCTCTATATGACCCGTATCCAGAGGGAGAGATTCCCTGACCCGGTGGAGTACCAGAAGGTGGCAAGCAGCTACCGGATTACCCCTGAATCTCTGGCCGGCTCACAGCAGAATCTGATCATCATGCACCCCCTTCCCAGGGTGGATGAGATCTCACCTTCTGTCGACGACAGCACTCATGCTCGCTATTTCCAGCAGTCCTTTTATGGGGTTCCGGTGAGAATGGCTCTATTGAAGATGCTCCTAGAGGGTGATCAGGTTGACTGATTTTTCCGCGATGACAGATAAAAATAACGAAAAAATCGATAAAAATAAAGAAGAGCCCGGAGGACTCCGGGTCAAGCCCATCAATAATGGAACGGTCATCGATCATATTGCCGGTGGTCAGGCGTTGAACGTCCTCAAGATCCTGGGCATATCCGGCACCACTGGAGCTACTGTGTCCGTGGTGATGAATGTGGAGAGCAAGAAGCTGGGCAAGAAGGATATAGTCAAGGTCGAGGACCGGGAGCTGCGAGAGGAGGAGCTGAACCGGATCGCGCTGATAGCTCCTGCTGCCTCCATCAATATCATTCGTAATTGCAAGGTGATAGAGAAGCGACCGGTGGATCTGCCCGATGAGATCGTGGGCGTGGTGCGCTGCCAGAATCCCAACTGCATATCCAATACTCATGAGCCGATAAAATCCCGAATGCTGGTCAAAGTAAAAAATCCGGTATTGCTCCGCTGCCTTTACTGCGAGCAGCCTCTTGCAGATGGGATTGCAGAATACTTGATCTAGTGAAGCGGCCGGATGGAGAACCAACCGCCCAAGCCATAGGGGATGCGAAAGTATAAGATAGGATCGTCGCAAATTGACGGCCCAGGTTGAGAATAAGGTTCCAGTAAAATCAGGATGGAGTAAGAAATGACGGTTAAAAATGGCGATTTCATCAGAATTGACTATACAGAGTTCGTTGATGGCCAGGCAATAGCCACCACCGTTAAGGATCTGGCAGAGGAAAAGGGAATTTTCAGCGAGGAGATCCAGTACGGCCCACATCTGGTGGTGGTGGGAGCAGGCCAGCTGGTAAAAGGCTTTGAGAGCGATCTGGTCGGAAAAGAGATAGGCTACTCTGGAAGGGTGGAAATGGATCCCGAGAATGCCTTCGGCCTGCATGATCCCAAAAATATAGAACTAGTGCCGTTGAACAGGTTCAAGGAAGAAAGGCCAGTTCCCGGAATGCGGGTGGGCATGGATAACCGGACGGGTACGGTTACCAGGGTGATCGGCAGAAAAGTGAGCATAGACTTCAACCATCCTCTGGCAGGAAAGACTGTAGTCTACGAGTACACCATAAGGGAAACGGTTGAGGATCAGACCGAGAGGCTGAAAGCCCTTATCAAGACCTTTGGCCGGGTGGATCTTGAAGCGGAGATAAAGGATGAGGTAGCGGTGATCACCGTACCCTGGGAGTTGAACTATTATAAGGAATGGGTTATGATCCGCCGCGGTCTGGCTGAGATGATAATCCAGCATCTGGGCATGAAAGAGGTGCACTATATCGAGAAGCACACGGGAGAGAAGGTCCGGGCTGAGCTCATATCCCCTCCAGGAAAAGAGAGCGGATCTGAGGGGCCCCAGGATATGGAATCAAAGACAGCAGAGGAGAGTTCGGTCTCTGGTGATGCGGCGGTCTAAAAGACCAAGATATAAATAAAATTATAAAATCTTTTTTCTTTTACTTTTTGATTATAGGGCTTCGAAGGCATTGCATCCGTTGGTTTGTATCGTATTGCATGGAGAGGCCCGGGCTGCATATTCAGCCGGGCCCGCCATCTAATGCCAGCGCCCTTTGATCTTTCATCGGATATTCTATATGCTATTCATGCTTCAGCGGAAGTAGAATCCGCTGCGATATGACGACCAGGACCAGCTGTTCGTGTAGTAGTATGTGGTAGCGCCCAGCCCGTAGACATTTGCTGCCCACCAGGGATCATAGACCACAGGATCGTAGACCACAGGGGCAGTATATGTATAGACGGGAGTGTAGGTCGGGTAATAGTAGGTCGGATAGTAATAGGTTGGGTAGTAGGTATAGGTCGGATAATAGCTATAGCTGTAGTAATATGCACCTGGGCTGAGCCAGTCGTAGAATCCGCCGAAGTCATGATAACCATCAGACGGGCCTCCGTGGTGATGAGATCCGCCGTAATCCTCGAAGGCTGCCCCTACGGCAACTAAGAGTCCCAATGCGAGCACTGCCAATATCAACTTGATTGCTTTTATTTCTGATTCCTCCATGCACCTTGTTCCCTAGCCAAATATTAAAAGGTGGTTTTTATGTAGATATCACCTAGCTTCTATATGAATCCTCCATGAACCTCTTGATGCTGAATTAATCCATTTCGGAGGCAGGAGGGGGCAATCTGGAATTAAAAAAAATAGTGTTGCCGCTCTAAAACTTGCTGGCACATAAACGATATCAATCGGCATGGCACCCCTCAGCGGTCATGATATCCTGACAGGGCGTTAATGCTCTTCTCCGATGGAGGCGTAGCCTTTTCGATATCAATCGACCAGTAATCTTCCTCGCGAAGATCCATAAAAAATCAGATCAGTAGTAACCCTGTCATTCATTGTGCGCGCCGGTCATTGTTCAGGCACTTCTATATGCAGGGTGTTCAGCATATCCCTTATAACCTCCCAGGGGAAGGTGGATATGACCCGGCAGTCGGTATTTCCCCTGTAGATCCCGTCCTCATACTCTTTGCCGTCGGGAGAGTAGCTGGCCGCGACGATCAGATCGCCCTCCTCATACTGCCCCCCGCCCAGATTCTGCCTCTCGAACCTAAAGTTGCCCAGCACCCCTGGCTTTCCATCGATCAAAGGCTGATAGATGGCCGGCTCGTCAGCTCCTGCATTTATGAGGGCGTCCCAGACGATATACGCATTGGCAGTAGTATTGGCGAGCATGGGCACATCATATCTGGTGAGAATGAGGAAGATGAAGTGATCGCTGCCGTCTACAGTCAGATTGTATCGGGTGAAATTGATCCCATCTGATGTAACGCCCTGGGTGGGTGCTTCAACCACCACGATGTAGTCCTCAGTGGTGTTCATATCAAAAGAGACATTGTAGGGCCCTACCGGCCCGGATTCATGAGCTGCAGAGGCCAAAGAGGCCAGTTCCAACACCAGAAGAAGGGTTAGAGTGAATAGCTTTCCTTTCTCATGCATCGCTCGTGCCGCCATCATCATTAAAAGGCCAATTCTCCTGGGACCCATTTTATCCTTTTGGTAGCAGGCAGATGCGTCTGGCCCTGGATACTGCATTCAGCTATTTCCCGCCAGTTGATCGATCAGCCTGGGATCGGTGAGCGCCCGGCCTACGGTGAAGTGGTAGAGGTCCTGGTACCCTAAATCGAACAGGCCCAGCATGCGGTGAACCATACCATCGAAAAAGCAGCCTATGCCGCAACCCCTGTAGCCCGTTGCCTCGCTTGATAGGTAGAGTGCCTGGCCGATCATGCCGCATTCCCAGTAGAGCCGGGAATAAAACCATGGACCATATTCCTCAATAGGATCTTCAAACCGGGATATCATGGCGACGGCAAAGCATCCGTCCGATGCAATATCCTGCCTACAGGACGACTCTTTGGCTGCCAGACGGGCGTCGCCCTGGGCCAGCTGGTAGAGCTCCAGGCCCGGTGGCGTGCGCGATGGCCTCTCCCAGAAAAAGTCCGGGTCCATCGCTCCTCGCAGATCCTCTTTTGCCCTTTCATCTCGCAAGAGGATGTACAGCCCCCGGTCCATCTCCTCCACCCGGTGGACGAAGAGCACCGGATTGACCTGTGGCCTCCAGGGCAGGCCGGGCTTTGCCCGCTCGGGCATCGTCGCCTTCAGGATGGCATGAAAACTATCCAGTGGCATCGTGGCCCTCCCGTCCATGGCCTGCGCGCTGCGCCGCCTGCGAAGGATGTGGCAGTATTCCCTGGATATATCTCCAGATACATCAGTAGCTGCTTCTTTTATCGAAGCGGACTTGCCTTTTAACTCAATCCGCAGCACCTCTTCTGCTCTGGCAGCAGATCGAGAGTAGGCATCGCTGATCTGGGGCTTTTTCGCCGCCTCGCTTGCCATATCGATCTCCTGCCAGGGAACGATGCTTGGGCTCAGGATATTGGGTCGAAGGGATAGAGGCTCAGTCTCTATCCCGGAGATCAGGCACTTATCTATTCTGTGGACCCTACCATCGCTGAATAAGGCGAGCATCACATCGGGTCGCTCTTTTCCTGTGGGGCCATCCGTCATTTTATCCGGCTCATTCCATAGAATCCTGGCCAGGTCGTCCGTGCCCAACTCCTCCTGCAGGGACAGCGTCCAGCCCAGGCAACATGCCGCCTCGCCAGCCGCAGCCAGAGCATGCCCCAGATCCAGCATGCAGTAGCGAAAAGCCCTCGCTCCATACTTCCAGGACTCGCGCCAGTAGATGGTGGTGAGGATGAGCAAAATGGTGCCCGGGGGAAGGTGAAGAGACTGCCAGCTCTCCTCTCTTATGCCAGCCAAAAGCTCCAGAGAATGATCCTTCGGCTGATAGTGATAAACGCCTGGAGAGAGATCCAGTTCCTCCCCCCCTCCAGCCAAAAGATAGCATTCCGTGGGATGAAGGTTGCCGCTGGATGGATTGACCCTTAACGTCCATTCTGCGCCCGCAACTGCTTTCCTGCCGGAGAGGGCAAGGCTTTCGAAGAAGAATCGAGAGAGGTTTTCGCTTGTAAGAGGAGATGGCCTGAGCTTTCCAGTCATCCCTTCGAATCCCAGGCGATCAAGAGCCAATCGCTTTGATCCCTCATAGCTGCGGAAGGGATCTGGCTGATTTGACCAGTCCATCCTCCCCGGGCCGCGTGCCATTCGATTGGGCTGGTGCTTGGTCTGCTGATGATAAGCTATGATCCGTTCCAATGCGCCGGACGTAGAATTATCCCTCCATTCAATCTTGAAAAGCCCCCCTTGGGTTGTCGTCCTCCGTGCGCTCTGTGACTCCACATGA
>NZ_DAKC01000116.1:0-8430 GCF_002496465.1 Methanosaeta sp. UBA356
ATTTATCATTGGAAGAGTAGAGTAGAATCAGGATACAGGGCCACTGTGAAATTACAGCTGATATGGCACGCTACCTAAAAAGAGGAAGCATTCAACAAAAAAACGATTGCTATTTCATTAGCAGAATTGCCATTAGAATCGCGAATACGTATATTCTTAGACAATTGAGATCTAAGCCGTAATTTGATCCGCAGCTTTATTATGATAAATCCTATCGGAAATCCTGGCATGAACGGTTTTGCCTGGTCTTCCCAGGATGATCAAGCCGCTGAATGGGATAGCCACCGTTTCATTCTTGCTGTACACCCGAGCTATAGAGTCTATATACCTAATATAGACCTATATAGTATAATGGGACAAGGAATATATTGGGCGGATTCAATCGCTTGTTGGTGCCTAAGGATTTGACAGATAACTCAGGATGCAGTGTCTGCACCAATTCTCTTGCAGGCAAGATTGCCGAATCGCTGTTATGCATAAATTCCGATCGATTCTCATCTAATCCGATTTTCATTTATGGGAGGTTAATGAATGATTAATGCAATTGGCTATGGTGACATGCGTTATGTTGATAGCCTCTCTGGCCTTCTCAAGTATTACGAAGCACTAATGCAACGGGGCGGTCTGGTAGCAAGAGCTGGTGAGGTGAGATCTCTCAAGCTCGGTCTGATTCTGGATTTATTGAAGGCGGTGGGAATTCCAGAGGGCCACAAGTCCGGCCTGATCTCTGCCGTTCTGAGGGGCTGGGATATGAACTGCAGGAACAGGAGCGTTGTGCAAGTGGAAGAGGAGCTGCAGGCAATTTCGATCAGCATCAATGCCCTTCAGAATGAGCTGGCAGCAGCAAAGAACCAGTGGGGGCCCAAGGCCAGGCTGAGGCTGGATACAGCTGTGCTGGTCGCCCTTCCTCTTATGCCAACCGACCTGAAAAGCGATGAGGTGGGGAAGATCCAGGACCTTCTTCGTCGAACAATGAACTGCCTTAAGGCAAAAATGGAGGGATGATCGCTCTTTTCTCGAGAATATTATCTTGCAGATCCATTTGCTTTTTTCTCTTATTGCTTCTCTTATTGATCGATTTCCTTCGCTGGCCAGAACATCAATGGCCATTTACCAGGAGATCTTCTTGCGGTAGTGATTTCTCACCACAATGGCCAGAAGGTTGGTGCTCAAAACCAGCGATATCAGCACCAGAGCGGTACCCCAGGCCCTAGCCTCCACATCCCAGGCCCCCAGGAAATAGATCAGGTTCAGGAGATGGTAGTTCAAGTTGTTCACCGGCTGAAATAGATCGGGGATCACCCCATAGATCATCTGCACTGGAGTGGCAGTGAAGGTAACCGCCGTCCACATGATGGGCGCAGTTTCGCCCGATGCCTTGGCCACTCCCATGATCACCCCGGTGAGAATGCCGGGCATGGCAGAGGGCAAAACCACCTTTCTTATGGTCTGCCACTTCGTAGCTCCTAAAGCCATGCTCCCCTCTCGCAGAGAGTTGGGAACGCTCTTTAATGCCTCCTGGCTGGTCAGAATTATGGTGGGGATGTTTATAAGGCCCAGGATGATCGAGCCGGAGATCAATGATACCCCGAACAGGCTCACCAGAAATGCCAGTCCGAAGAGGCCATAGACCACAGAGGGAACTCCATTCAAGCAACTCACCGCAATGGTGATCAGCCGGTTGAGCCTCTCGCTCTTGGAGTACTCATGCAGGTAGATGGCCGCCCCAATTCCAAGGGGGGAAGAGATGAGCATGGCCCCCAGAACCATCCACAAGGATCCCAGTATGGCAGTGCTGATACCCCCCGCCTGCCCCAACCTCCTGTGGGGTGAAGTCAGAAACTCCCAATTTATGACCCATATGCCTTTGTAGATGATGATGAACAGGATTCCGCCCAGCAGGATAATGGAGAGCATCGCCGACATCCTGATTCCCAGAAACACCAGCGCCTCTCTTCCCCTGGCGGTATAGCCATAAACTATATTGAGGGCATCCTTGATGCATAGCAGGCTGGCGACCAGGACCAGCAGAGGAAGCAGGAATGAATACTCGAAGGATGCCCCGACACCAAGCGGTCTTTTTATGATAAAATCCGGATTAAGAGCGCCTGAATAGGACAGGTAGAAAACCGACCCGCAAAAAAGAATATCCAGTATGAGCAAAAGCGCTGTTCTTACGCTGGCGCCTTTTATTGTCAGATATGAGCCCAGAATTAAGAGAGGACAGAGGATGAGACTGGCCTCCCAAATTGGTTTTATCCGATCGAGTTCCGGCTGGAGGATGAGGCAGATTAGGGAAGAGACGAATAAGAATGCTGATATGACCACTGAGGCTGCTAGTGCAGGCTTCAGCTTCAACTTAATATCCTCCGAACTTCTTTCTGATCCGCGCCCTGGCAAAATCCGCAATCAAGCTCAGGATGGAGACCACAAGCAATAGAATGAGACCCACGGCAAAGAGGGCGTGATAGTGGGTCGATCCCCGGGCAACCTCACCCATCTCTCCGGCAATGACGGAGGTGAATGTCGCCCCCTGGTCGAAGATATCATAGTAGGGAGAGGCTATCCTGGCCACGTTGCCCACCACCAGCAGCACTGCCATGGTCTCGCCTATTATGCTTCCTATATTAAGGAGCACGGCAGCGGTGATTCCGGATGATGCCGCAGGTATGGTGACATTTCTTATTGTCTGCCACCGGTTCGCCCCCAGGGCTAAGGATCCCTCTTTGAACTCCCCTGGCACCGCCCTTAGAGCGTCCTCGCAGATGGTGGTGAGGTAAGGGATGAACATCACTCCCAAAAGTATAGATCCGGCCAGAATTGACCTTCCAGTGAGCATATCAAAGCTATCCTGCAGATAGGATACGAGGATGATCACCCCTAAAAAACCATAGACAATGGATGGAACCCCTGCCAGGAGCTCTATAGCCGGTTTGAGGATCGCCTTGCTCCTGGGGCCAGCCAGCTCGGCAAGGTAGATGGCCAGAGGAAATCCGATGGCGATGTTGATGAAAAGGGCCAGAATGGTGATGGTGAGGGATGCGGTGATAAGGGGCAGAAAGCCGTAGATATCACCAGAAGGATGCCATTTCATGCCCGCTAAAAGGGAGATGATGCCAAGCTCCGAAAATGCGGGAATGCTCTCGTGAATGAGAAAATAGAATATTAAAAGCATGACCAGAATCGATGTGATGGCGGACACAAATAAAAGCGTCTCTACGAAAAGCTCGCGATACCTGCGGGGCATCATCATTCGTGACCGATTCATTGAAGGTCAATTGAATCCACCGGTTAAAGTCCTTATGCATTGTATCTATATAGATGCATTACCCAGGGCGGATCATATGGGTCGAACTTTTTTCAAAAATTCATTGATTCAATCGGCTGAGGATCTCCTCAGGCTCATAGCGCACCCTAATTATGCGGCTTCGCCCTCGCTCACCCTGTCCGGTAAAATCGGCATTGATTAGCCGGATCGCATCCAGCTTATTCAGGATTTCATGAAATCGGGTGTATCCTGCACCCGTCTTCTCATGGAAGAGGCGGAATAGCTCTCCTGCGCGCCAGCTCTCCTGGAGGGTCGCCATGCGCAAGACCTCCTTCTCATCCGCCTTCAGAGATTTCAAGGCATAGGTGAGGTGGACCAGACTGGAACGCTCCAGCGAGCTGGCCACGTCTTCAGGGGATATGCTCTTGGAGGCGCGTTTTTCCGCATTCAGGCCCGCCCTCTTCAGAAGGTCGATCCCCACCCTCAGATCCCCGGACTTCTCCGTATGATCGACAACAGTCTCCAGTATATCATCGGCAATCACCCCCGGATAGAAGCCCATCTGCGACCGCCGGCTGAGAATGTCCCTGATCTCATTGCGGCTATAAAGAGGAAATATCACCTCTTCCGCTTGAAATACCGAGACCACTCTGGGATCGAGAACATAGTTTAAAGCCAGCTCGCTCATGATGCCTATCACTCCCATCCTGGCCCCGGGACAGGTCTCGTGCGCCCGGAGAAGGGAGTATAGGACATGGTCCACCTCCTTTTCTGGGAAGAGGTAGTTGATGTCGTCCAGGGCCACTATCAGCACCTTATCCTCGTCTGCCGAATGCTGGGCCACCTTCTCGAAGACCCGCTTGAAGGAGATGCCGCTGGACGGAGGGGCGTGCTCGAAGATCTTCTTGTAAAGCTGGTAGAAGACCGCATATCTGGTGGAGTCCATCTGACAGTTGACATGCACCGGGACGATCCGAGAGGAATGGGCCTCGATCTCTTCGAAGAGCTTGAAGATGGCCGTTGTCTTTCCCGTTCCCGGCGGGCCGAGACAGAGGGCATTTACCGGCCGGCCCCCCTGCAGAGCTGGCCGGATGCAAAACTTGAGGCTGTCCAGCTGCCTTTCTCTATGGAGGAACTGATCGGGCAGGTGATCTAGCTCGAAGATGTCCCTGTCCTTGAAGAGGGTCTCCTCCCAGAGGAGCATATCCGGTTTTTTAGGTCTTTCTGGATTCACTCGCTCAGTATATTATTTATTTCCTTCTTCAATATGGCGCTCACCAGGGCGCCATCGGCCTTGCCTCTCAGCTCCTTCATCACCAGGCCCATGAGCGGGGCGGCTGCCCTCTCCCCTTTTGAACGCACTAGATCTATTTTATCCGCTACAATGGCCTGGACGATCTTGGCCACCTCCACCTCGTCCACCCCTGCCAGCCCGGAAGCAGCGGCTGCATCAGCTGCCGATCTGTCCGGACGCTCGGCAAGGGCGCGAAATAGTTCGGCCAGCCCTTCCTTGGCGATCCGTCCCTCCGCCACCAGCCCCAGGGCGTCCTTGAAATGATTATCTGAGAGCGCTGATATGTCCACCCCATCTCTGGCCAGCTCGATTGGAATCGTCTCCAGGGCCCGGACTGCAATGGATGGTGAGAGCTGGATATGGGATACGATCTCCTCAAAGAGCTGATAGTTGGGAGAGGCGGCCATCACCCTGGCCAGCTCGGAGTTCAAGCCATAATCGCGACCAAAGCGCTCTGATCGGGCCCTGAAGAGCTCGGGAAGCTCAAGGCCTTCCAGCGTCTGCTCGTTGATCGCCACGGAGGGCACATCCGTCTCCGGATACATCCGGGCCGAGCCTGGCAGGGGCCGCATATACTCCGAGCAGCCATCGGGAAGAGCGCGGCGCGTCTCCTCAGGCACCAATTCCATGGCTTCCCTCGCCCGGACCAGGACCGCATCCATGGCCTTTCTGGCCCGGTCCTCGGGTCCTGTGACCATGATCACTGCATATTCCTTCCCTGCTTGGAGTTGAACTCTTACCGACTCGACCTCCGCAGCGGTCACGCCATAAGCGGGCAGCTCATCGCTATGGAAGATCCCCCCCACCCCCGCTCTCTTGGCCCGATCGGACATCTCTGAGCCAAGCCTTCTGCCTGGCTGGACCTCCCTTCCCACCAATCCGGCAAATCCCGCCAGCCTGCAGGCCAAGACCACGCCGCCTTTCTTGATGGATCTGGCTAAAACCTTGGAATCGGTCCGGGAGAAGAGCGATGTGACATCAAATACGGTATCATCGACTGCTGCCCCCCGCCTTATCAGCTCCTCTTTGATCTGCAGCAGCCCATGCTGGCGGAGCGCCTCCAATTCCACGATCTTGTCCACCAGATTCAGGGACTGTACCCCTTTGATCTCCACCCGGGCCCCGCCTTTTATGGAGACATTCACATCCTGGCGAATGGTGCCCAATCCCCTTTTCACCCGGCCAGTGGAGCGCAGAATCATGCCCAGGTAAGAGGCCACCTCCCGGGCATGAGCAGGAGAGATGATATCAGGCGCCGTCCCAATCTCCACCAAAGGAATGCCCAAGCGATCGAGGGAGTAGACCAGGCTGTCTCCCCGGTCCTCGATGATCCTCGCAGCCTCCTCCTCCAGGCAGAGTATGTCTATGCCTACCGTTCCCTGGCTGGTCTGGATCTTCCCTTTAGAGCCGATGTAGGCCGTGCGTTGGAATCCAGAGGTGTTGGAGCCGTCTATCACCATCTTCCTCATGGTGCAGACCTCATCCACGATCTGCATGCTCAATAGACGGGCGATGACTAATGATATCTCCAGGGCCTCGAGATTGATCTGGGACGGCGGCTCCTCGTCCGCTTCCACCAGGCAGGTGGTGTCATAGCACTTGTAATGGAACTTGCGCGAGACCAGTACTTCCTCCAAGGCAGCGCGATCGATCTCCCCAAGCTCGCTTCTCGATGGGCGGAGATAGCGGAAGAACTCAAAATTGGAGTCCTCTACCTCTCGATGAGCGGTGGGGCAGCCGCAAAAGAGCTTGCAGGCGGTATCCAGCTGCTGATGAATCTCGATTCCACATATGAGGCCCAATTGGCGGTAGTCCAAACCGGGGGGGTTATCAGTTGCCATCGATCACCTTTCTAAAACCGCAGGAGGTTTAACTCTTTTGACTGCTTCTCTTATGTCCTCCGCTTTGACAGTCTTCCTCTTGGCATGGTTCGCCCAGCCCGCGGCCTCCCGAGCCACCTCCAGGCCATAGCTCTCCAGAACCTCTGCCAGCGCATCTCTTGCGCCCTCGCTCACTCTTTTAGCCCCTGCTTCGCGAATCAGTCTGCTTACCGGGGCAACAGGAAGTATTGGCATATCTCAAACACCCCATAAATCCGGATAATGAATCCAGAAGAGCCTTAAATTGAACTCCTCTGGACTTAAAAGCCAGAATACCGTCTTTAGTGGCCTTTAATTCCATATATAATTTTTGTTTTGCCAATAGCTTCTATTTATTTAGACGACCAGTTGCATTTGCTTGATTTTTAATTTTTTATTAAAGAAAGGCCCGTTTGATCCCATCTTTGCGGATATTATGGATATCATACAGCCGTTTTGGATATAACGCCAGAATAATGCAATTGCCTTTGAAATTGGACGGGAAATGTTATTTAGCTTGCCGCGATACAAGGTTGAGAGGAGAGGACGATGATTCAGTGCATATGTAAAGCTATTATTTATGAGGATTTCGAGGATGTGTATGGCCCCTGCGGCTGCGGTATGACCCTGGCCACATTGCCAGTCCTTCTTCCCCGGGACTGGGTGGTGCTGGAACGGCCCCACCAAGCAGAATGCGATGACTTCTGCAAGGGCCTGGATTACCGCAGGATTTCGGGAATGAGCTGCAGCAATATCTTTGAGCATGAGATGGAAGGCGTCGAGTACATGGCCAACTTCTCCTGCTGCCGGGAGTGCGCAGAGAAGGCTGTGGCCCAGGGATATGCGGTCTGGTCCAAGAAATCCTATCCTATGGCACTGCGCTGAAGCCTTTTGTTTTGAAACCACAAATCTAATATTTTACAACATGAAAAACAATGGCCGAGGTTTACAATTGGTCTATAGAGTCTATTCCACCAAATCCTGCCCCAAATGCGAGCAGCTCAAAGCAGCTCTTGTCAAGGCTGGCATCGCTTTTGAGAACATCGATATGGGCACTCCCGAGGCCCTCACCGAGCTGCGCATAAATGGCGTTTTCACCCTCTCCGCTCCAGTGCTCCAGGAGGAAGATAATTTCTATACCTTAGAGGACCTTTTCTCTGGCGATAACCTTCGCGATCTGGCGGGCATCCTCAAGGGCTAGAACTCCCTTCCTCTCACCCGGGCGATATCGAAGACGGCGGTGCTGGCCACATGCATAACGGCAAATGTGCCTGCCTGAATGGGGTCTGTGACCACCATATCCGCCTGACCGGGAACTGAGCCCGCCATCTTCAGGGCGATGACCGGTATTCCCTCCTCCTGAAGCCGGGCCACCTCCTGAGTGATGCGCCCTCCCATGAGAGCTCCTGCTAGGACCAGAATGCTGGCCCTGGGCAGACGGCTCACTGCGCTTACGGCATCGGCTATGGCCACTTCACCAACCAGGGGGATGGTATCCACGCTGATCCTCTCCCCCCGCAGATTGTGCCGATCGGCCTCATTGACCGCTCCTACTGCCACCTGGGCTACCTGGGCCCCGCCCCCTATTATTATCACCCTGGATCCGTAGATCTTCTCGAATGGATCATGGACTGAGACCTCGGTGATGGAGTCAAACCCATCCAGCTCCTCGATCATTCTATTGACATCCTGGGTGGAGCAATCGATCTCCATGTAGACCGATGCTTTGTCGCTGTTGATTCCTCTCTCCACCACAAACTGCTGGGTGTAGACTATATTGCCACCCATCTTTGCCACCACGCCGGCAATATCGCGCAGCATTCCCGGGCGGTCCAGGCAGATCACGTTTATCGCTATGCTCATTTCTCGCCTCTGTGCTTTTTTTGCTCTTCACGCCAATAGCGCACCTGGCAAACTTTAATATGACGAGTGTCCACCCTAATCTCAATGGAATTTTGTCCCCAATGCAAGAGCATGATGATGCCCAAAGATGGAATGATGGTCTGTCG
>NZ_DAKC01000116.1:8701-18572 GCF_002496465.1 Methanosaeta sp. UBA356
GTGCTGGAACAGGAATCTGCTGGCCTTCCCACCACCACCGCCCGCTGCCCGGAATGCGGCAATAATGTCGCATACTGGTGGCTGCGCCAGTTGCGCAGTGCAGATGAGAGCGAGGTTAGGTTCTTCCGATGCACTAAATGCAGCAACACCTGGCGAGAGTACGACTAGGCATCAACTATATTAAATATTAAATTGTCATTCCCCAGGAGGCTCAAGGAATGTTCAAGGCAGTAATCAATGCAGAAACTCTGCGCGATGCAATCGACTCAGTCTCTTCTCTCGTGGATGAGGTTAAGTTCTCCATATCCGAAAATGGTCTGGAGCTGAAGGCAGTAGATCCTGCGAACGTAGCCATGGTGTCTCTCAAGATAGGCAGCGACGCCTTCGAGTACTTCAAGGCCGATCAAGGAGAGATCGGCGTGGACCTGGTTCGCTTAAGCGATGTCTTGAGCATGGCTGACAGGGGTGAGAATGTGCAGCTGGAGCTGGACGAGGAGAGCCACAAGCTGAAGATCGGCGTGGGCTCACTTTCCTACACCCTAAGCCTTATCGATCCCACGGCCATAAGGAAGGAACCACGCATCCCCGATCTGGACCTGCCGGCTCATGTGACGCTTCCCGGCGGGGAGTTGAGAAGAGCAGTAAAAGCAGCGGAAAAGGTGAGCGACCACGTGATCCTGGGCGTCTCTGATGAGGGCTTTTATATGGAAGCCAAGGGGGATATCGACTCCCTCAAGCTCAAGATCCCCAGCACTGAGCTCTTAGGCATGAAGCCAGGCGAGGCCAGGAGCCTCTTCTCTTTAGACTATCTGCAGGATATGTCAAAGTCCATCAGCAAAGCAGGAGAGGTCACGCTGGAGATGGGCATAGACTACCCCCTGCGGGTAACCTTCAAGCTAGGCCAGTCCGTGGACATCAACTATCTCCTCGCTCCCCGAATTGAGCAGGAATGAAGATCTCGGACTATCCTTTTACTCAGGAGGCGGCAGAAGCAGTCCGCAGCCGAAATATCTCCCTGGATAGCCTTCTGGACAAATCCCTTTTCCAGTCGGTGCGATCCAGAGCGGCAGAACGCCTGCGAGGAGCGGTCGGCGGTGAAGCCATTCCCGATGGGCGGGCGAGCAGCGAGTCTGAGCAGCTCTTTGAACTTCTCAGCTATCCACTGGCCAGGGTCATGGTCTCCTGTCTGAACGATCCCATTCTTCTGCGCCGTTACGCTCTGGCAGAGGCGAAGCTGGCCTTCCGGAGGATGCAGCATGAAAAGGAAGGGCTGGTCGTCCTGGCCAACGACCTGGGGATCAATCCTCAGGGGCAGGGGCCCTGGAAGATCCATTTTTCTGAGTACATCCGGGCAGCACACCGCATGCACAGCCCCAAATGGAAGCTCACCAACCGCGATCTGTCTGAGGGATATCTCACGGTCACCGATGTCGAGCTCAGCCGGTTGTTGGAGGAGGCGATCAGAGAGAAGGTCCTCAAGGGTCTGCCAGTATCTGTGGACGAGAGGATCTGCCAGGGCCTGGAGGAGTATCTTGCCCCGGTCAAGAGAGACCTAGAGGCCCTGGCTGCTAAGCAGAAGATCGATTTGGGAGAGGTCAAAGAGGGCGCTTTTCCCCCCTGCATCAAAAAGATGCTCTCTGAGGTCTCAAAAGGCATCAACCTAGCTCATAGCGCCCGGTTTGCTCTGGTCAGCTTCCTCTTGCAGATCAATATGACCCCAGATGAGGTGATCGCCCTTTTTGCCACCAGCCCGGACTTCGACCAGGATCGCACCCGCTACCAGGTTGAGCATATCGCCGGAGCGACAGGAACCCGGTACAAGCCGCCTGCATGTGCTACCATGGCCACATATGGCAACTGCCCTGGGGAGGACGATCTCTGCCGGAGGATTCGCCATCCTCTCAGCTACTATGAGAGAAGGTCAATCATGCTCAAACCAGGAGCTATATCGTCTGCAAAGGAAGGGCAGACATAAGCGATTTTATCCGGGGATTTCCCAGGCCCTTGGGCCCTGCCAAGAGGTACAATTCGTCCTCTACTACCGGCTTGAATCCCAGTCCGGCCTGGCTTGCTGCCTCCTTTTCCCCAAATCCAAGGTCCGCCCGGCCGGAGGCAACGATGGCCGCCATGGCAGTGTGGGTCTTGGCCAGGCGCACGTAAACGGGAGCGCCGATGCCCATTTCCGTCAGGGCCTGCTCGAATGCCTCTTTCATAGCGGAATCCCTCGGCCAGCCCACTATCCTCTGACTGGCCGGGTCGACCGGAGCTGAAGGGTCCCGGTAGATCAGCCCCAGCTCTCTTTTGCCGCTCCAGACGACCTTCGCCTCGCCCTTGGGAGCCTCTTCCAATGGGCTTGAAACCGCTGCCAGGTCTGCAATGCCATCCTCCAAATAGATCCGTCCCCGGTACGAACCGGTGTTCAAGAGCATCAGCCTCCAGGGCAGATCCTCTGCCAGCCGCTCGATGAATAGGGAGTTCTCTCCTGCCACCACCAGACAGGGGGGCTGGGCTAGCGAGAAGAGCCGGACCTGGACCGGCGATCCTCCCTCTAAGAACTCCACCCCTGCCGGAATCTCTATAACTCCGTCAGCCAGGGCCAGGGTGGTAATCGAGCCGCTGCCCTTGTCCACCGGATAGACCAGATCCCCCGATACGCCCACTGCCAGCATCTGCTGCCTTCCTTCCGTGCGCAGAGGGCCGGCCAGCCTTCCGGCGGTTTTGTTCTCAGAATGCCCACGGCCCAGGACAGAGCGTATGGCGGGGGCGGCCAGCTCGGCAAAGACGGTCAGAGCGCTAGTGGGATAGCCTGGCAGTCCGATACATGGCTTGCCCCGGATTATCCCGAAGATGGTGGGCTTTCCCGGCTTGAAGTTTACCCCGTGAAATATCAGTTCTCCGACCTCCTCTATAACCTGATAGATCATATCCCCTGCCCCGGCTGAGGTGCTGCCGCTCACCAGGATCATATCGCACTCTTCTGCCATCCTCAGCAGGGTTCTCGCCATCTGTTCCTTATCGTCCGGCAGAATGCCATAGCTCCTGGGACGGGCGCCGCAGTCCTCCACTCCCGCAGCTATGGTGTAGCTATTGATATCATAGATCTGGCCGAGCAAGAGCTCCCGGCCGGGGGGAATTAGCTCCGCTCCGGTGGAGGCCAGGCCCACATCCAGGCTTCGTACCCGGACGCTCTCCCTTCCCAGAGCGGCCAGAACGCCTATCTCGCGGGCTGCAATCGGCGTTCCGGGAAAGAGGACTGCCTCCCCAAAGGATATGTCGCTTCCAGCCGCCTGAACGTTCTCCCCCCCAAAGGCCGGCCTGCGGATGTAAACGATGCCCTTCTGGGCCAGGGAGTACTCGATCATGACCACCGCATCTGCACCTTTGGGCATCATGGAACCGGTGGAGACCTCCGCTGCCTCGCCCCGCGAGATCTCAATCTCAGGCCTTCTGCCCATGGGCACCGATCCCGCCAGGCGGAGAGATACAGGCCGGTCCTCTCTCGCTACGATAGTGTCCTGAGAGATGACCGCATAACCGTCCATAGAGGCGCGGCCAAAGCCGGGAACATCCTGGCTTGATATCACCTTCTCCGCCAGGATACAGCCAAGAGACGAGCCCAGGGCAACGGCCTTTTCCCGGGCTGGCGGCAGGTGGTCTGAGATGATCGATTTGGCTTCCTGTAATGAGATGAGGCTGCGAAACTCCTTGGGCATGCCGCCCCAATAAGCCCCGAAAAGATATAAAATCAGAGCCTTGACATTCTCTGACGCAGAAGGTGGTCTGCCAGGACTATTGCGACCATGGCCTCGGCTACCGGTACCATCCTGGGGGGTATGGCCGGATCGTGCCTCCCTTTGATCTCTATCTCCGCATCCATTCCGGCAGCTAGGTCCACGGTATGCTGCTTTTTGGCGATGGACGGGGTGGGCTTGACTGCAATCCGGCAGACTATATCCATTCCCGTGGATATTCCGCCTAAAATGCCACCGGCATTGTTGCCCTCAAAGCCGATCTTCCCTCCCTCCATTCGGAGAGGATCGTTCATCTCGCTTCCCCGCATACCGGCGCAGCCAATACCCGCCCCTATCTCCACCGCCTTTACCGCCCCCAGGCTCATGAGCGCTTTGGCCAGGTCAGCATCCAGCTTGTCGAAGACCGGATCTCCCAGGCCCGGCGGCACCCCCCGGGCGATGATCGTTACCATGCCCCCCAGGCTATCACCCTCCTGCCGGACAAGATCCAATTGCTCCATCATCCTCATTGCAGCATTAGGATCCGGGCAGCGTATGGGGTTGGCCTCCACCCGGGCGCGAAGCTCAGCCAAATCTACCGAATCGGTCCTGGACTTGATCCCTCCAAGCTCGGTCACAAAGGCTGCGACCTCCACCCCAAAATGCTGCAGCAGCTTCTTGGCCACCGCTCCCGCAGCCACCCGGCCAGCCGTCTCTCGAGCGGACGACCTGCCCCCGCCCCGATGGTCGCGCAGGCCATACTTCATCTGATAAGCATAATCGGCATGACCTGGCCGGGGCCTGTTGCGCAAGAGGTCGTAGCTGGCCGAGTCTGCATCCCGGTTCCAGATCAGCATGGATATGGGGGTGCCGGTGGTCTTTCCCTCGAAGATGCCGGAGAGGATCTCCACCCGATCCGCCTCCGTTCTCTGGGTGGATGCCCGGCTCTGGCCCGGACGCCTGCGGTCCAGCTCCTTTTGAATATCATATTCCGTTAATGCCAGTTCTGCTGGGCAGCCGTCTAAAACAACGCCCACCGCTCTGCCATGAGACTCGCCCCAGGTGGTGATGCGAAATAGGGTTCCAAAGGAGCTACCAGGCATATTTCATAACCTCGATCTCGTTTTCGGAGAGAATGGTGGGGGGCTTCTCAGATCGATCCAAAATATATCCGATGCGCAACGATGCTCTTTCCAGAAAATGCAGGCATTCAAGCTCCTCGCAGGCCAGGACCAGCGCCCCCTTCTTCTGCGCTCCGGAGATTATCGGCGCTGATATCCAAGATCCCCTCGATCCATCTTTAACCTCGTGAACCAGAGGCTTGCCGAGAAGGTCGCAGCCTGCCTGGATATCATTGACGAACTCGATCAAGACCTCCACCGATCCATGCAGAGCCCTCAGCACCAGGCCCCTATTCTCCTGGAGGAATATGCCCCCGACATCCGCCCCGCCTGCCCCAGAGACGATAAAGGCCAGGGAATCGGCTAGCACCTTGTCCAGATCCTCCTTGGAGGAAAAACAGATCTCAGATATCCGATCCATTGCTTCCAGTTCCCGGTTGGCCCTGAGGATCTCGATCTCCCTCTCCTTTCTATCCGTTATATCCAGGAGATTTCCCAGGACCGCCCTCTGCCCCTCGTGCTCTATGGGCATCGTCCGGAACTCTATCCAGCGACATGTTCCGTCCTTGCGCAGAACCCTTGATTCATAAATCGGCACGCCGGACTGCCGGTCTTTTTCCAGCCGGATCGCGCACTGAATGTCATCAGGCGTGATCAGCTGCCAGAAGGGCATCCCCAGGAGGCTATCCGCAGAGCAACCGAAGATCTCTCCAAGCCTCGGATTGACCAGCTTGAAGACCCCCTCCTGGAGGATGTAAATGCCAGCCAGGGCATTCTCCACAACATTTCTGTGAATTCTCTCCGACCTCTCGATGCACTCCCTCATCTGCCTCTCATTTGCCTTGAACCGTGCCTCTTGTATGAGGTTTTCAAAGACATAGGGGAGGCTCTTGAAGCTCTCCAGGCTCTTGACCACATATTTAGTCGCCCGATTCTCGAAGGCAACCACTGCCATCTCCGTTGTGCCGTGGCCGGAGACCATGACCACGGGGATATCTGGGTCCAGCCTTCTGATCCTCACTAAAACATCCAGGCCTCCAATCCCCGGCAGAACCAAGTCCACAGAGATCAGATCGTATCTATCCTGGGATATCATCTCCAGGCCATTCTCTCCTGTGGCGGCAAAATTCAAGAAGAACTCATCATGCCTTCGGAAGCCCATTTTGATCAGCTCTGCATGCTCTGGATCGTCCTCAATGATGAGAATGCGATAAGGCCCTGCCATTAGAAACCATCCTTGTCAAGAAGAAGGATGCTTTATCAGTATTTTATATCTTTCTGCTAAAGTCTCTGCTGGTTCACTGCATTAGGTTTAATAGGCAGCAGGGGCATAAACAAGAACGATGAGACCAGTTGCCGCCTTCATTATTATTTCGATTCTCCTGGCAAGCTCAGTCCAGGCGCGCGTCTTGATCGTCGATCCTGGCGACAGTAGCGATGCTAAGACCATTTCTGCTGCCGTATTTAAAGCCAGTCCCGGAGATACAATTCAAATTCAGCCCGGCAGATACCCTGGAGCAATCATCGACCGAAGCCTCAAGATCTATGGACAAGAGGGCGTCTCCATAGAGGGGCCGCTCAGCATCAATGCACCGGGATGCGAGATATACGACCTCAAGATCAACACCAGCAGAAGTGATGCCTCTTTAAGCCTGCTTTCAGGTGACTGTCGGATCGTCCGCTGCACCATATCAGGGGAGAAAGCGGCAGTAAGCTCAGAGGGTAGCAACAATACAATTGCTAATTGCAGCATCAGCTCCCCCGCGGGAATAGAGATCTTCGCCCCGGACAACCGGGTCCTTGGCTGCCACATCCAGGGCAGTGGGATTGGGGTAAGGATAAACCAGACCTCTGGCTGCTGGGTTGAAGATTGCACAATCGCCGCTTTGCAGGGAGTGCTAATCGAGGACTCGGATAGGAATGGGGTGGTTAACAACACCATTCTCACAGACGGACTGGGCCTGGTCCTCACCCGGTCGGATGGAAATGTGGCATCGGGAAATAACCTCAGCGGGGCTTTTGTGAGCGGCATAGATATGCTCAATTCCCGGTTTAACGATATCGCGGCGAATAAGATCGAAGGGGGCAAGGTGGGCATCAGCTTGAGAGTGACGGAACACTGCAATGTGACCTCCAATTGGTGCCTGGGAAATGAGAGGGCAGGGATCTATGGCAACGAGGCAAGCGGATTGATGCTGGCAGAGAATGACCTTATTGAAAACGGCAACGGTATACTTCTCTCAGCCTCCGCCGACAACATCATCCGGTCCAATCTTGCCACTCATAACGTCTACGGAATCTCATTGCGCGGATCGGCGAAAAACCTCCTCCAGGATAACCTTATGGAATTGAACCGCTACAGCCTGCGCATTGACGGTGGCGAGGGCTCAGACTCGGCTCTTCAAGACTATTATGATCAGGACGTAGACAGGAGCAATACGGTCGATGGCAGGCCGATCTATTATCTGGTGGGAAAATCGGGGATGAATGTGCCGGAAGACTGTGCCTTTTTGGGATTGATATCATGCCGGGAGATATCTGCTAGGAATCTGACCATATCCAATAGCAGCGTAGGCATGCTGCTGGTGAACTCCTCTGGCTGCCGCATTCAAAACAGCAGCATCGATCTATCCGAGGAGGGCATTCTCCTCCGGGCCAGCGATGACTGCATCATCTCCGACTGTCGGGTCCGGGAGTGCAATGTCGGCTTCGACAGCCGGGACTCTAGAGGAATTCAGTTTGTGGCTGACCATGCCCAAGACTGCGCTGCCGAGGGCTTCAGGGTGGACGGCTCGCTTAACCTGCTTCTGCTCAAGTGCAACTCCACCGCATCTAATAGCGGCATATCCCTTCACAGCTCCCGACTATGCAGAGTGCAAGACTGCAGCGCAGTTCGAAATGCAAAGGAAGGGCTCCTTCTGAGCCTCTCCCATCGGTGCTCTCTGGTGGGCAACCAGGCCGCCTCAAACGACCGAGGCATCGCCCTCACCGGCAGCAACGCCTGCGCTCTTGAGTCCAATTTCGCCATCTCTAATCAGAAAGACGGCATATCAATAGAGCAGCTATCCGATGCAGAGGTTAAAGGCAATAATGCCACCAATAATGGCCAAGGCATCTTTGTCCAGTCGTCCAAGAGATCGAAGATCAGCGGAAACGTCCTCTGTAACAATAGCCGCTACGGCCTGCGCATGAGCACCAGCACTAGCTGCAACATCACCGGAAATGAGATCTGCTCAAATCAGATAGCTGGCATCAATCTGGTCGACTGCACTGACAACTTCCTCTATCATAACATAATCAGAGATAACATCATCCAGAATGCCGCGGACAATGGCAATAACCACTGGGACGCTGGGGCTGAAGCGGGAGGCAACTACTGGAGCGATCATGAGGTGGTGGGCGATCCGGGAAGCGTGCCTCGCCCCATTCCCGGCCGGGGCCAAGATCGTTATCCATTCCAGCATCCAGGAGGCTGGGGTTGATGGACGAGTTGGACCTAGAGCTTCTCAAGGTCGCTCAGGATGGATTGGATCTGACGGAGAGGCCGTACCGGGTTTGGGGTGAGGTCTTGGGGATGGGGGAGGATGAGATCATATCCCGTCTTCGCGCTATGGAGGGGGAGGGCATCATCCGCCGTTTTGCTGCCACCATAGGGCACAGAGCCCTGGGAATTCTGGCCAACGCCCTTATCGCCTGGAAGGTGCCGCCAGAGAAGGTGGATGAGGCAGGAGCGATCTTTGCTGCAGCTGAGGAGGTCACTCACTGCTATGAACGGGCAACCGCCCAGGACTGGCCTTATAACATTTACACCATGGTCCATTCTCGCAGCAGAGAAGAATGCCTCCAGATTGCAGAACGGCTCTCTTCGCGGTCCGGCATAAGCGACTATATCGTCCTTTTCAGCGAGAAGGAGTACAAAAAGATAAGCGCAAGGATATGATGCCAATATGATGCGGGAGTCTTATGGCTGAACTGAACGATGACTGCTCTTATAGGCCCCTCCTCCCCCTTTTTCTGGATATGAGCCAGAGGCTGGTGGTGATCTTCGGTGGGGGAAAGGTGGCGGAGAGAAAGGCGCTCCTCTTTTCAGATTACGGGCCGGTGCAGGTGGTCAGCCAGAGTTTCACCCCTAAACTCCTGGCATCAAAGGATCGGTGGGAGCTGACAGAGTGCGATCTTAGGGTTGATTTCAAGAGATATCTGCAGGGCGCATTCATCGCCATTCCCGCCACCAGCAACTCCCAGCTGAACCGGTCGATAGAGGAGGAGGCGATCCGGTTGGGAGTTCTGGTTAACCGGGTGGAGGGCAGAGGGGAGGTGGTGGTTCCTTCCATTATCAGAAAGGGCCAGATCTCCATCGCCATCTCCACCGAGGTCCCCGGCTTGACCCGGCACCTCCGCCTCCGGCTGGAGGAGGAGCTGACCGAGGACTACCAGGGGATGGCAAGGCTTCTTGGCCGGCTGAGGCCTGAACTGAAGGAACTCATACCCGGACAGGAGGATCGCGCCCGGGCAATCAGGAGCATCCTGGAGGACAAAGAGGTCTGGAGGCTTTTGGGCCACTCCTATGAAAAGGCCTATATGAGAGCCCGCTCACATGCATGCCAGGATGAGCGAGATAGCCTCGATGCTGGTGACTCACCGCACCGCCTCCATAGACGAGATTGAGACAGCCTGGCACGGTGACGTAGAGACCATTCTCAAATGGGTGAGGTCTCAGGACAGGGTAGAGGAATGCGCTGTTCTCAAGACCTGCAACAGGGTCGAGATTTATGTGGTAGCGCCCCGAGGGGAGAGGGTGCTCTTCGACCTGGCCAAGAAAGCGCGCGTCTCATCTCGTATCATCGATTTTCATAATCACGACGAATCCCTGCTCCATCTTCTCCGCCTGGCATCGGGCCTGGA
The DNA here is from genome assembly GCF_002496465.1 of Methanosaeta sp. UBA356. Classification (NCBI taxonomy): domain Archaea; kingdom Methanobacteriati; phylum Methanobacteriota; class Methanomicrobia; order Methanotrichales; family Methanotrichaceae; genus Methanothrix; species Methanosaeta sp. UBA356. Next base: position 18,459 of record NZ_DAKC01000116.1, read on the forward strand.
GTCCATGATCATCGGCGAGGACCAGATCCTGGGGCAGATGAAGGAACTGACCCAGATCGCGATGAAGGCGGGCACAACTGGCTGGATGCTGGAGACCGCTTTTAAGAAGGCCAT
>NZ_DAKC01000032.1:0-11629 GCF_002496465.1 Methanosaeta sp. UBA356
CTATTTTTTCAGCCTCTCCAGCGCCGCCCCCACCATCAATGGCAGGGTAATTGTCGCGTCCCCGTAAACCGTCACATAGCTTGCGCTCTCCGATATCTTGCCCCAGGAGATGGCCTCGGATAGCGTTGCCCCGGACAAGCCTCCGTTCTCTGGGGTATCCGTGGTGAGCTGAATCGCGAGATCAAAGCTATTTGGTGTGACCAGCATGGACTGCAGGGTGAAGTTCTTGGGAACCCCACCTCCAACGATCACAACTCCCGCCCTCTCACTGTTGTAGCAGATGTCGACGATCTCCCTGATATCGGCAAATGCGTCCACAGAGAGCTTTTTCGTCTGGCTGAACATCCAAGCCTGCAGGCCTATCATGGAGTCGGGAAGAGCGGGACAGAATACGGGCACCTCCATGTCGTATGCCGAGCGCAATATTGATCGCTCGTCACTTATCCTGCTGCCCAGGATGTTCAACAATTGCCTGCCGGATATAGATTCAGCGCTTTCCGGAAAGATGCTTTGCATCAGCTCCTCGAAGGCCACGAAGTCCTCATCCCTGATGAATACATCATAGATCCGGCTCACCCCTAAAGTTCGGAGGGAGGAGTCATTCGATTCGGCACATCCCAGGGTGTGGCAGCTAAAGGACTCTATTATGTCATGCACCAGGTTTGCTCCAGTTGTCACCAGCACATCCACATGGCCACCCCGAATCAGATCTGAGACCACATGCCTCATCCCTGCCGGGACCATCGCACCCGATAGGGTTAGAAATTTTGTAAAATCTCCAGAAAGCATCCTTTCGTATATGTCCGCTGCCTGGGCCAGCCTTCTGGCTCCAAAGCCACATTGGCTCCATCCCCTGACCAGAGCATCTATGCTCATCCCCGGCTCGATCTTTAGCTGATGTACTGCATCCATTTTATTCACCTTAATGATGATAATGCTTGCCAAATAGTCCTGGAAAATTGTGATTGAACTTGTGCAACGCGAAATTTTTTCTCATAAACCTTTTATACCAGGCCTTATGTTTAGCTTTTACGGAGGATAAACAATGGCCGGCGAACCGATGGCAGTGGTTTATTATATACCACTTATTATATTTTTGATAATGGGAGCTATAGTGCCCATTGCGGCTCTGGCAGCTATTAAAATCATAGCGCCGAATAAACCTAGCCGCCAAAAGCTATCGATATACGAAGGAGGGCTGAAACCAATCCGCGACGCCAAGATCCAGTATAGCGTTCAATATTACCTTTTCGCAATCGTTTTTGTGATATTCGATGTTGAGGTTTTGTTCTTATACCCCTGGATCTATGTCTACGCGAACGAAGCCATGCAAAAGTTCATGGTCTTCGGATCAATGAATATTGCCGTCTTCGAGATGCTCCTATTCATCATTGTATTGCTGGTTGGACTGATTTATGCAATCAAGAAGGAGGCTTTGCGTTGGGTATAAGCGATGTCATACCCGTGCCTGTATGTATCGATGAGGAGATTGAGAAGTGGACTATATTCGGCCAGCCCGTCACTGAGGTCTGGTTCACCACCACTGAGAAGATCCATGAGATCATCCAGATGGGGCCCATCAAGAATATCTTCAACTGGGGCAGAAAGAATTCGGTATACTTTTTGATGCAGCCTATGGGCTGCTGTGGTGTGGAGATGTTCGTCTTCGGAGCTGCACCCTATGACAGCGACCGGTTTGGATGCATTCCGAGAAACACCCCCCGACAGACGGATGTGATGATCATCTCCGGTTACTTGACCCGGAAGTACCTGCCGGTCTTCAAGAACCTGTGGGAGAACATGCCTGAGCCCAAGTGGTGCATAGCCATTGGTGAATGCGCTATATCCGGCGGGCCGTTCTATGATTCCTACAACATCATCCAGAACACAGGCGACTATTTCCCCATTGATGTCTACATCCCCGGATGTCCGCCACGCCCTGAGCAGTTCCTTGAGGGGCTCATGAATCTCCAGGAAAAGATCAAGCAGCGTAAGGACTTGCGAGACTATTAAGGAGGGATCTTTTCTTGACAAATGCAAGCGAGGTCTTAAGCTCGATCCAGTCCGCCTTCCCTGCAGCGGTATCAGACGGCAAAGTGGAGTCGGATGACAGGTTATGGGTCACAGTTGACTCCAAGAAGATCCGGGATGTATGCAAATACATGACCGATAAGCTCGGTTTCGACCACTACGCAGGTTCAGCAGGGGTCGACTGGATCGCCAGAAATGAGATGGAGGTCGTCGAGATCATGGCCAGCTATGGAATTCATAATGTAGTGGCCATGCTGAAGGTTAAAACGCCACGCGACAATCCATCTGTCCCTTCCCTTGTCGATATGTACTGGAATGCCAACTGGTATGAGAGAGAGACTTGGGAGATGTTTGGCATCAACTTCGAGGGGCACCCAGAGCTGTATCCACTTCTCCTGTCCGATCCATTGGTTGGGGTCTGGCCCTGGAGAAAGGATTTCAAGGGCTATCCTGACCTGACCACTGGAGAGAGGGCAGTGCAGATCACCACTCCTGAGGGCTATACCGAATACCGCTTCCCCCCAACACCGGCAGAGGTCGAGGCGGGGACGGTGGTGACCGAGAGGCCCAAATATCCCACATTCCGGGAGAGAGAGGAGGCCCATATCAAATCCGATTCGGAGATGATCATGCATCTTGGGCCGCAGCATGCCATGGTTCCCGGTCCTTTCCTGCTCGATATACTGGTTGAAGGAGAGAGGGTCAAGAAGGCCTTCCTCGATCTGGGCTATATCCACAAGGGCATCGAGAAGATCATGGAGAACAGAAGTTGGCTCCAGGGGATAACCTATACCGACAGGATGTGCTACGTCGCGGCCCTGAGCAACAACGAGTGCTACTGCGGAGCAGTGGAGAGGCTTTTGGGCCTGGAAGTACCCCTGAGGGCTCAATACATCCGGGTCATCTTGGAGGAGCTTTCCAGAATCCAGAGCCACCTGATAGGCACTGGCGAGTTCCTGACCCTGATCGCTGGGGTGGGCTTTGCCCCCTGGCAGTACATGATCATGGATAGAGAGAAGATCATCTCTCTGATTGAGAGCGTCACCGGAGCCAGGCTGACTCATTCATTCGTCCGCTTTGGAGGGGTAAGAAACGACCTTCCAGAGGGCTTCGACGAGCAATGCCGAAAGGTCTTTCCCTACATGAAGTCCAGGATCGAGGAGTTCATTGAGCTCTTCGCCCAGGATCCCATCTACCATGCCAGGATGGAGAATATCGGCTCCATATCGCCCGAGACCGCTAAGCGCATTGGCTGCGCTGGAAGGGTGCTGAGGGCAGCGGGCGTTCCTTATGACATGAGAATTGAGGATCCCATCCTGGTCTATCCGGAGCTTGACTTCAAGGTGGTCACCGGAACCCGTGGCGATTCGGCGGACAGAATCGATTGCACTCTAAGGGAGATGCTGGAGAGCATTCATATCATAGAGCAATGTCTGGATAAAATTCCCTCCGGACCGATAAAGACCGAGGCCAAGATTCCCAAGAAGATTCCCGCAGGCGAGGCCTACTATCGGGTCGAGGACCCGCGCGGAGAGATGGGAATGTACGTCATCAGCGACGGAGGCGACAAGCCATACCGGGTGAAGGTAAGAGGGCCTTTCTATGCTACATTCCAGACTTTGACTCCGCTTCTTGAGGGAGTATACATTGCGGATGCGGTGGCAATTGCCGGAAGCATGGACGGCTGCCCATCTGAATCTGACAGGTAGGAGGGAGAGGATTTGGACGGAATAATAGATACCATCACCCAATTTGCTGCCCAGGAGCCGGCAATATTCGCCCTGATCATAGGCATAATCGGCGCAGCGGTGCTTTCTGCCGTGGTCAATGTAGGCGCAATGCTGGTGATCTGGGCAGACAGAAAGGTAATGAGCGATTTCTGCAACCGGTTCGGCCCCAACCGGGTGGGTGGCAGATGGGGTATACTTCAGCTGGGCGCTGATGCCATCAAGCTATTCACCAAAGAGGATGTCATACCTGCAGGAGTCGATAAGGGGGTCTATGTCTGGGCTCCTATTATCGCCTCTGCCGGCACCATGCTGGTGGCTGCAGCCATACCATTTGGAGCACTGCATATCGGTGGCAAAAACTATCCCCTGGTAGTCGCCAATATGGATATCAGCGCTTTTTATGTGGAAGCAGCTCTCAGCATCATGTCCATTGCCGTCTTCATGGCCGGGTACAGCTCGAACAATAAGTACTCAATCCTCGGAGCCTTCCGAGGCATTGCCAGGATGATCGCCTATGAGGTTCCAATGGGCGTTTGCGTCATATCCGTAGCGGTCATGGCCCATAGCCTCAACCTGGTGGAGATCGTAGAAAGCCAGACCGTTTGGTATGCATTTGCCCAGCCGCTGGGATTTGTCATCTTCATGATCGCCCTGGTGACTGACCTGGGAAGAGTCCCATTCGACCAGAGCGAGGCAGAAGAGGAGATCATCTGCGGCTACAGCACCGAATACAGCGGTATCAGGTGGGGTCTCCTATACTTCCAGGAGTACAATAACTTCCTCTTGGGATCCATTCTGGTCTCGCTCCTGTTCCTGGGCGGATGGCATGGACCGATTATACCCATACCCCTTCTGGACATGGTATCGCCTATGATCTGGCTGCTCATGAAGGTTATAATCGTTATTTGGTTCATAATATTGATCAGGGCTGCTCTCTTCCGTCTGAGAATAGATCAGGTGACTGACCTGGGATGGAAGTGGATGCTGCCTTTATCCATATTGAATCTGGGGTGGGCAGTAATAGTGGGCTCATACTTTGCATGAGGTGGCTGTAAGATGTTGAAGAGAAAGATGATAAAGAACTTCACCTGGCCTTTGAAGACCGCCTCGCGGGAGATAGAAGTCACCAGGCTCTATCCCGAGTTCATGATGGAGCTGCCTGATGCAGAGAGAGGGATTCATGAGCTGGATGCCACCATATGCATCGGCTGCGGCTCATGTGCTAGAGTCTGTCCCAACAGCTGCATTGAGATGGTGCACTTCAAGTTCGGAAATCCCCTCAAGAACAAGAAGATGCAGTTTCCGCAAATCGATTACGGAAGATGTATGTTCTGCGGCCTGTGCGTGGATGAATGCCCGGTCGAATGCCTCAAGATGGGAAAGAAGGTCATCATGGCTGGCTGGGAAAGAAAGGACATCGTGAAAGGTCCTGATTTCCTGGCCACCAAGAGGTTCTCAGCCAAAGAGGTAGCAGACCTGGAGGCCGAGGCAAAGAGGATTGCTGCTGAGAAGGCCGCTGCCAAGAAGGCTGCGGCAAAAGATGCTGCAGCCGCAGGCGACAAGAAGCCAGCCAAAGAGGGAGCAAATGCAGAAAAGAAGAAGGCGGTGGCCAAACCCGCAGAAGGAGGTGCTTCCTGATGTCGGAAAAAGAACCTGAAAAAAATGTGATTAGAAGCATATTCGAGCTGCTGGTGCTTTTGCTTGCCCTCGGAGTCATCTTCGGCGGACTGGCGGTGATAATATTCCTGTCCCCCTGGTCCAAGACGATATTGGACAGGCTGCTGGACTACGATATTCGCTTTGCCATAGAGCTTTTGGCATTTCTGGCCATAGCGACAATTATTGTCCTTTTATCGGCGCTGACGGTCCTGGTCAAGAATATTGTGCATAGCGCTCTTTACCTGCTGGGAACCTTTGCTGGAGTGGCTGCGCTCTACATATTCATGAATGCCCCCTTCGTGGGTGTGGCTCAGATCCTGGTTTACATTGGTGCAGTGGGAGTTTTGATACTCTTCGCTGTGATGCTCACCAGGAGGACGATTATGGAGGAGTCTCATGGCGAAATTTAAGCTCATTATACTGACTCTGGCCTTCCTTGCTGCCCTGGTGGCTTCACTTTCGGTAACCGATTGGGGACCGGTCACAGAGCACCCGCTCGGCTACGCCCCTTCGGAGGGGATGAGGCTTCCTGAGAGCGGTGTAGGAGACATAGGGTTTGAGATCTTCACCACCTATGTCTTCTCCTTTGAGGTTCTGGCCCTGGTCCTGACCGCAGCCCTGGTCGGAGCGATCTGGGTGGCAAGAAAGGAGAACGCCTAGGGAGGGCGACAAAGAATGACAAGGAGGGAAGTTTACCGATGATACCGTTGGAGCTTTACATATTGCTGGCATCCATCATGTTCACCATCGGCTTGTACGGCCTCATCACACAGAAGAACGGAGTCAAGCTGATGATGTGCATCGAGCTGCTGCTCAATAGCGCCAACATCAATCTTGTTGCCTTCTCAGCCTACCAGCCTAATATGAACGGGCAGGTATTCGCCCTGTTCTCCATAGCGCTGGCGGCAGCTGAAGCGGGTGTTGGATTTGCTATATTGATCGCACTATACAGGCTATACGGAACCATTGACCTGGATAACATAAACACCATGAGGTGGTAGTCTTTGTATTCCGATTTAGCTTATCTGATTGTTGGGCTGCCTGTACTGGCATTTGTGCTGTGCCTCTTCTTTGGCTGGCACCTGCCCAGAGGCGGTGGATTTATCACCGTCCTGGCGACGTTAGGCGCCTTCATTATATCCTTTGGAATATTCCAGGAGATCTATCCCGGTGATATCGTCCATCAGTCGATGCACTGGTTTGGCGATTTCAATGTGGGAATACTGATAGATCCACTGTCACTGATTATGCTGCTCATGGTGTCCCTCGTGGTCACTTTGATCCATATCTACGGCAATGGATACATGAATGGCGACCCGGGCGCAGCGAGATACTTCGCCGAGGCGGCACTGTTCTCCGCTGCTATGCTGGGACTGGTCTACGCAGATAACCTGCTTCAGCTCTTCATATTCTGGGAGCTGGTGGGACTGTGTTCCTATCTCCTGATTGGATTCTGGTACCGGAAGCCATCTGCAGCAGCCGCTGCCAAGAAAGCATTCCTCACTACCCGTGTGGGCGATGTCATGTTCCTGGCGGCCATAATTGTGCTTTACAACAACCTGGTCAACCTGAACATCACCCTCAATCCAGGAGAGTACCTTTTGCAGTTCCCGGTGATCTATGCTCATATCGCCGAGATACCGCCAGATCAGCTGACTCTCATTGCTCTGGGCCTTTTGGGTGGTGCAGTGGGCAAGTCAGGTCAGTTCCCCCTGCATGTCTGGCTTCCTGATGCCATGGAGGGTCCAACCACCGTCTCCGCCATGATCCATGCGGCCACGATGGTTACCGCCGGTGTATTCCTGGTAGCCAGGATGTTTCCCCTGTTCTATGCCGCACCTCACGGCCTGACCGCGGTAGCGGCAGTGGGAGCATTCACAGCCCTGTTCGCAGCCACCATGGGCCTGACGGCGTTTGATATCAAAAGAGTGCTGGCTTTCTCCACTGTCTCTCAGCTCGGTTTCATGATGGCCGGTCTTGGTGTGGGAGCAGCAGTGGGAGCATTTGCGGTGGGCGTTTCCATGTTCCACCTCATTGGCCACTCATTCTTCAAGGCCCTGCTCTTCCTCTGTGCCGGCTCAGTCATCCACGCCGTCAATACCAATGATATGCGTGAGATGGGCGGGGTTGGGAAGTACATGAAGTGGACCATGTACACCATGCTCATAGGCTCATTATCCCTGGCAGGATTCCCCTTATTCACGGGATTCTTCTCCAAGGATGAGATCATCATGATCGCTTATGAGTACGGCATAGCGATCAACTTCCTGCCCTACATCTTCCTCATACTGGCGGCGGTCCTGACAGCCATCTACACCTTCAGAATGTGGTTCTCCGTCTTCACGGGCAAAGAGAGATCTAACTACGGAAAGCACGAGTCTCCCTGGGTTATGCTGGGGCCGCTGGTGATTCTGGCCATATTCGCCTTCGCATTCGGCTTTGCCGCTCAGCATGACTTCTACAACTATCTGGACTCCAACTTCGAGCATTATGACATGGATTTCGTTGAGCTGGGCATCATCGGAGGCCATGCGCTTATTGAAGAGCATGGTGCTGCTGCCGAAGAGGGCGAGCATGCCTCTGCTGAGGAAGGCCATGGCGCGGCTGCTGAAGGAGAGGGAAGCCATGCGATACCATTGCACATTCAGCTACTGCCCTATATTGTGGCTTTGGGCGGCATTCTGATAGCAGCCCTGTTCTACTGGGATCGGGTCAAGAAGTTCGACCCCAGCCAGGTGACCGGGGATAAGGATCCAATCAGAAAGATGCTGCTGAAAGGCTACTACCAGCATGAGATCATGACCGGCTGGATATGTGAGGGAATAGTCTACGGCACGGCTCTGATCAGCAATACGATAGACATCAAGATCGTTGATGGCTGGCTCAACTGGCTCAGCGCCTGGGTCATGGGCTTTGCAGGTCACGTGAGAAAGGTTCAGACGGGCGTGGTGCAAAACTACGTCACTGCTTTAATGCTAGGGATAGTGGTGCTGGTGATTGCAATTGCTGCTATCAGTCTGGCAATGGAGGTGGGCCTGATATGATCTCAAACGCGCTCTCGTTGATGATACTCCTTCCCTTGCTGGGAGCGATAGTATCCTTCTTTGTGGGCACAAAGGCCAAGTTCGTGGCTCTGATCGCCTCGCTTGCACCTCTGGTGTTATCCCTGCAGATGTACATGGAGTTCGATAAGAGCTCAACTATGATGCAGTTCGTGGAGAGCTACAACTGGGTTCCATCCATCGGAGTCAAGTATACCTTGGGCGTCGATGGCATAGGATTCCCCCTGGTCCTCCTCTCCACCATAGTCACTGTACTGGTGATAATATACTCCTGGGGAGAGACAAAGAAGCCCAATCAATACTTCGCCCTGCTTCTCTTAAATGAGGTGGGAGTGCTCGGAGTGTTCACTGCACTGGACTTCTTCCTGTTCTACATCTTCTGGGAGATCGTTCTCATCCCCATGTTCTTCCTCATTGGATCATGGGGCGGACCGAGAAAGGACTATGCAGCAATCAAGTTCTTCATCTACACCCACGTGGCCAGCCTGGTGATGCTCCTGGCGATATTCGCTCTGTATTTCACCTACCAGCTGCCGGACGGATCGAGAACCTTTGATATGCTGACATTGCTGAAGGCCACCCAAAACCCGGAGATATTCCCGCCGGCCCTGCTGAACATCATCTTCGCAGGACTGCTGCTCGGGTTCCTGGTCAAGATGCCCGCATTCCCCTTCCATACCTGGCTGCCGGATGCCCACGTCGAGGCTCCGACCGCCGGCTCAGTGGTGCTTGCTGCGCTGCTGCTGAAGATGGGCGGGTACGGTCTGTTCAGGATCATAGTGCCAATGCTGCCCAGCGTTGACAAGATCTTCGTGACCATAATCGCCATCATAGCGGTGCTCTCCATCGTCTACGGAGCATTCCTGGCGCTGGCACAAAAGGACATCAAGAAGCTTGTGGCCTACTCGTCAGTTAGCCACATGGGGTTCGTAACTTTGGGAGCAGTGGCCCTGGTGCCATTATCCATTCAGGGTGCCATGTTCCAGCAGTTCTCCCACGGAATCATTACCTGCGTCCTCTTCATGTCCGCCGGCACCATTCAGCACGTTGTCGGCACCAGGATCATTGCAGACCTGGGAGGACTGGCTGATCGGATGCCCAAGTTCGCCGTTATCATGATGGCCGGGTTTATGGCCTCCTTAGGCCTGCCGGGCATGAGCGGATTTGTGGCTGAGTTCATGACACTGACCGGTGCTTATGCCACCCTTCCCGTATACGTCATGATAGTGGTCTTCCTGAGCATAGTGATCACTGCGGCCTATCATCTCTGGGCCATGCAGAAGGCCATGTTCGGACCGATTTTGAGGAAGTATATGGATGTACATGATCCGCATGCCTATGAGCTGTTCAGTATGAGCATGATCATTCTGCTCACTCTGCTCTTCGGCCTGCAGCCCGGTCTTATGACTGACATGATGGGCACAGCAGCAAACCAGCTATTGCAGCCGGTTGTAACCTTATCTGAGATGGGGGTGATCTGAAGTGGACTTTTCTCACTACGCACCCCTCTGGGGAGAGGCGTTATTGACGGCACTGGCAGTGCTTATACTGCTGCTGGGGGCCATGATGAAGAACAGTGGAAAACTTCCAGGCTATCTGAGCCTGGCCGGGCTGGTCGCAGCCCTGGGGCTGGTGGCAAGCAATCTCTTTATTGCCCCCACCCTGTTCTTCTTTGATACCATATCGGTAGATGCCCTGTCCCAGTTCTTCAAGGCGGTCTTCCTGATTGTGTCCTTGCTGGTAGTGATAGCATCGCTATCCAAGTACACGGGAAAGGGCTCAGACGAGTTCTTCGCTCTGCTCCTCTTGGCCACTGTGGGCATGATGATAGTCTCCAGCTCGGTAGATCTGGTGACTCTGTTCGTGGGCTTCGAGCTGGCCAGTCTGTCCACCTATGCCATGGCGGCGTTTGACAAGACGAAGAAGAACCTGGAGGCGGCCATGAAGTACTTCATCTATGGCTCTGTCTCCTCGGCGTTCATGCTCTTCGGCTTCTCATTGCTCTACGGCATGACCGGATCGACTAGGCTGGCAGACGTCGCAGCAGCATCTGTAGAATCATTCGGTGCAGCGACATTGGTCGCCCTGCTATTCGTCATCGCCGGGTTTGCCTTCAAGATGGCTCTGGTGCCATTCCATATGTGGGCTCCCGATACCTACGAGGGAGCACCGGCCCTGGTCTCGGCGCTGCTTGCCGCAGGTTCCAAGAAGATGGGATTTGCCGCGGCCTTCAGGGTTCTCCTGATCGCCCTGGTGGCCATGAGGGTGGAGTGGTATCTTGCTTTCGCCATACTGGCAGCAGTAACCATGACCCTCGGAAACCTGGCCGCTTGCTGGCAAAATAATGTCAGGCGCATACTGGCATACTCCTCAATCGCCCAGGCGGGCTATATTGCCATCGCATTTGTGGTGGTAGGTGCAGCCTACGGTGATGCCCCGGTCAATGTGCTGAACCTGGGAATGTTCCCCGCGGATCAGCTGGGCATTGCTGGAGCCTTGCTCCTGATACTCGGTCATGCCCTGATGAAGACCGGAGCCTTCATCGGCTCAGCTCAGGTGGCCTCGATGGTCTCCAAAAGCGATGCAGAAGATCCGGATGATATATCCAACTATGCAGGTCTCGCAAGCAGGGCGCCGGTCACGGCGTTTTGTATGCTGATTTTCATGTTCGCCCTGGCGGGAATTCCGCCCACGGCAGGATATATCGGCAAGTTCGTGCTCTTCAGCTCGGCCATCTACTCCGGCCTGGTATGGCTAGCGGTTTTAGCCATCCTGAACAGCGCTCTCTCCCTGGTGTACTACCTGAGGATCATCAGCTACATGTATCTGAAGGAGCCCGCCGGGCCGAAGATCGCTGAGTCGAAGGGATATATGGCGGCACTGGTTCTGACCATGCTAGGAGTCGTCTATATCGGTGTATTCCCCGATCAGTTCATCAACTGGGCACTGCAGGCAGCAACAGTACTGCTGCCTCAGTAATTTCTTTTTTATCTCATAGCAAGAAACGATTCAAGTTCGCCTTTTCGGGAATACCGCTCCTCCGCAGGATAGATCGGCAAGGTCGCGGCTTTAGGCTTGGCCATATGCTCCGGGCTGGCAGCAATTTTTCTCCTGCCTGCTTATTCCTCTTTTTTTTGTTTCGCTATT
>NZ_DAKC01000032.1:11825-45662 GCF_002496465.1 Methanosaeta sp. UBA356
ATCTATGTTGATCGCCTGAATTTCGTGCAGGCGTCAATGGCCTTATCTACTTCGGCCTACAGTGCTTCGTTTGCAGATCCGAGCAGGCCTGAAATTAAAAAGTCTTTTATGGTGGCTACTTTATTCAGCTTTATTACCGAGTTTAGCTTAGACCGGACTCATCAAAAGAGGGTGTTCCTCTGTTTCCAGGACATCGCAAGGAGACGGCATTATTGGAGTCTTCGAAGATATGCAGGCAATCGTGGTCTCATTCTCGATATTATCTTCGTAGATAACCAAAGCAGGCCGCAGCTTTCCTGGAGTCAGGTCGGAATTTGGAAAAGGAACGAGTATCTATATCGGACTTTCAAATCATCAACTGTATAGATATCAGGTTCGCTCGCTAAGAACTCATGCAGAGATCTCTCTGAGAGGATCATGAGCGACTTGGTGATGTCCTCGGGCTCCTCCCGGTCGTAGTCAAGTTTATGCTTCTGGTCTTTTCGCTCCAAAACCTCGCACATGATTATATCCCTCATCTCTTATTATTTAAATCATGATCGCTAGGCTTTGGGATTGAAATAATTTTTATAAAAGTTCATCTTAGCTCTTCAGATGAACATGAGTATGCCCCGCATCATGGTCATGCAGGTGCTCATGTACGAGCTTGCCGTGGATATGCATGTGCTCATGCACCAGATTGGATTCCATAAGGAGCTCATAATTGGAGAGAACTCTATTTGGAGTGTCATCCAGCTTGATCCTGTGGTCCTCACCCATTACAATTGACCTCTTGCTGATCATATCCATGATCTCTAGGTCGTGTGTAGCAGTGATGATGGTCTTCCCGGCATGAGATAGCTCTCTGAGAAGTTCTATCAGCCAGAGCTGGGTTCTGGGGTCAAGGCCCGCGGATGGCTCGTCCAATAGCAGCACATCGGGATTGTTCACCAGGACGGTGGCAATGCAGACCTTCTTCTTCTCCCCACCGCTCAGGGTGTGAGGCGCTCTGTCTCGCAGCTTTGCTATCTGCATCATCTCTATTATATCCTCAACCCTGGCTTTCACCTCCTCCAAAGGTATATTCAGCTGCAATGGGCCAAAGGCAATCTCCTCGAAGACCGTGGAGGAGAAAAGCTGGATGTCGGAGTTCTGAAAGACAAAGCCCACCTTTGTCCGGAAGTAGGTCCTGAATTTATTCTCCTTTATGGAGTCGAAGACCTCCTCGGTTACCGGATGGCCGAAGGCAAAAAAGTCGCCGGCCGTCGGATAGACCAGGCCGTTCAAGACGGCGAGCAGCGTTGACTTGCCGCTGCCGTTTGAGCCGATGATTGTGACCTGCTCTCCCCTATTGATCTTGATTGTGATATCCTTTAGGGCCTCGATCTTTCCCAGGTAGGAGTAAGATACATTCCTGAGGTCAAATATGGTGTCCATCTTCTCTTCCATGCTCCTATATCCGAGGGATATTCTGAGAGATCAGAAGGAGCACAATGCCCAGAGATATAGCTGTTGCCCCGGCGAGATAGTCACGATTCCTGAATTTGAATTCCTGCATAATATGCACCTCGCCGTTAAAGCCTCGGGAGGTCATGGCCATATGGACTTTCTCGCTCATGTCCAGGGATCTGATCAGGGTATAGCCCATCCTCCCTCCCACCCACTTCTGCTCGTCGAACAGCCCTCCTGCCCGGATGGTTCTCGCCTTCTTGGCGATGTACATCTCTCGCACCAGCTCCATCAGGAGGAAGATATAGCGATAGGCCATCTCCAGGGTGAGGACATACAGCTTTGGAACGCCCACAGATCTCAGGGATTTGAAGAGGACCTGCTTGGAGGTGGTGATGAAAAGCAATACTACTGCCGATACGCATGCTGCCACCCTCATGGTGAAGATCACAGCGGCTACAGTTCCCTGGCGGGTTATGTAGATCGATTCTGGAAGGGAGAACGGCCCCAGGTGAGCTCCCGGTCCGAGGATTGCCAGGTGAATGAGAGGGTCTCCCGGAATGAATATGTTGAAGATCATGGGCAGGGCAATGATCCCAGCGAAAACGGGAATGAAAAGCCATACCCTCTTGATGAAAAAGAGGACATCTATTTTGCTCAGATATGCGAAGAGCAGGGTGAGGAGATAGATGAATATCAGGACATTCAGATCTCCAATCAGGCTGGTTGCGAATACGATGGCCAGAATGGAGATCAGCTTCGCCCTTGGGTCCAGGCTTTGCAGAACGCCGGGCAGGCGGGAGCTGGCCTCAGAGACGAATGCCTCCTCCATGAAGCCTAATATCCCGTCTATCGTCTTTCCCACAAAACCCTTTTTGCCCTGGGCTGTCTCTGGAAACTGAAGTGGGCCAGCATCTACCTCTCTCATCCAATCCGGAATCATATGCTCCTTTTGTTACAGCCTACTGGTTGGAATGCTTTGTCCTCACAGGCACTAGCCGATGAGCGGTTATGTCCAAAGCTAGCGGATATCCTGGCCGACGTCTCCCTGGAGGGATAGTACTAATCCTTTGCGATCCTCTTTCCCAGAATGTATAGCAGGCCGCCTCCAATGATAACTCCTATCACCGCGGAGAGAATGTACGCCGCAGACGCTGCGGTCATTGAGTCTCCCATCCCGGGCAGGGCATAGTCTGGCATTGGCGCGCTCCAAAGGGATGAAAGCTCCTCTAAGCCTTCTGGAACATAGCCTATCTTCTCCTCTAGCTCCTCATTTCCCCATTCTCCAAAGGTCTCTCCCACTGCCAGCAGGCCAAGTGGCGCAAGGATGATGAGCGCAGCCAGGCCTACTATCAGGTTCCTTGTAGTCTTGTCCATGCTCTTTCCTCACAACGTTCCTGCCCTTCCCATTTTTATCCTCTCTCTAGCGGATAACTCACCATAAAGCAGGGTGGCATCGGTCTTTTGAATATAGGCGAAGATCAAAGCAGTTACCAACGCCTCGAGAATGGAAAATCCGAGCGCGTGCTCCAGTATCATTGCAGGCATGGTGATATTCAGGGAATAAGGCATAAAGACGGGAATTCCTTCTGCCGTTTGATGGAGGAGGGGTTGGATTCCGAACATGAAGCCGGTCAGAGCTGCCGCCAGGGTGAGCGATACATATCCTGCTATTGCTGCGGCAATGACCCTGCGTGAAGATGCGATATTAGTGCTTCCGCTCACTATCCTGTAGATATAATAAGCGGAAAAGGGCATCACTACGGCCATGTTGAAACAGTTGGCAGCAATGGCTGTGATCCCCCCATCTCCAAATATCAGGGCCTGCAATACCAGGGCCACCGTCACTGATATTACCGCTGCCCAGGGTCCCAGAACTATTCCTATTATCGCTGCTCCCACTGCGTGGCCAGTGCTGCCACCAGGTATTGGAACATTGAACATCATGATCACGAAGGAGAATGCCGCGGAGAGAGCAAGCAGGGGAACCTGCCTTGATCTGAGTTCGTTGCCCAACCGCCTTCCGGCGTAGATCCATATAGGGATCATTATTATCCATAATGCACCGTAAGTATAAGGCCCTAAATAGCCATCAGGAATGTGCATAGAAACACCCTTGGGCCAATTGTCCTTAGGTTATAAGAAGATATCGGATTCGTATATTATGTGTGAAAATTTTGCATCTATTATCATAAGATCATCTTTTTTCCTAGGGCAAAAAACAAGCGAGCATTTGATAAAGCGGTAGCGCTATTCAGAGTATGAAAGATGACTGAGACTACCACTGAAAAGAGCATACTGCTTCTGATCGCCCTGATGGCGGCCATTCTCTCTGCCCCTACCTCCTCTGCTGAGATCAAAGGGCAGACAGACGGGATACACGAGGGCACTGCCGACTTTGATCTCTCTGAATCCATAAACAGCACTGCGAACAGCATCGCCCCTGCAGAGCATAATGGATTCACAATTTATAATGCCACAGCATCTATGAACGGCGGCGCAGATGGGGAGTTCAACGGCACAGTATATCGTCTGGGCGAGTTGGTGACCGAGGTTACAGTACCGGTCAATGCCAGCCGGCTTAATCTCACCCTGCCAGAGAAGGTGGATAATATCACCCTTTATGATGAAGCCGGAAGAATGGTTAAGATAAATAGCAGCCAGAGTTTCTGGCAGGGAAACTACATCTACAGCCTGGACTTTGAAAGGCATGTCGAGGGAAGGCTGGTCTACAACTTGACTTCACAGGGCCAGCAGTTTGTGATATCAATCCGAGATAAAGGACCGGTAAGAGTAATCCTGCCAGAAGGATATGCCACTGGAGACCGCCTGCTGGGAATAGCCTGGCCCCCACCTGACATGATCGCGAGCGCAGAAAAAAAGAGTGCTCTCACCTGGTATAATACCACTAAGGTATCCTATATTGAGGTGAACTACTATCGAGATAATGCCCGTGAAGCCTTGGCGATAATCATATCCATCCTCGCCCTGGCAGCGATTGCCCTGCTCGTTGAGTATTACTTCAGCATCAGAAAGCTGAGATCATTGAGGATGGAGAAGGAAGAAGAGTCCATGAAGAAGAATTAACCCGTCCCAATAGAAATTCGGATACAATCAAGGGGATGTGCAATGAGTAAAACAATAACCATTTGCGATGGGATCTATGCTGTGGGGGGACCGAATCTCTCCCGTTCCGAGGATGCATATGTCTATCTTGTCGATGCAAAGAGCTGTCTGGTTTTAATAGACGCTGGTGTAGGATATGGAAATGATAAGATAGAAAAGAACATCAGATCTCTGGGCTCCGAGCCAGCACAGGTCTGGCATATTATTGCCACCCACTGCCACATCGATCATATCGGAGGACTTCACCTCTGGCGGGATAAGTACGGCAGCAAGATCATTGCCCATGAACTGGACCGGGCTGGCATAGAGGGCAAGAATAATGAGCTGACGGCCGCCAGCATGTACGGGGTTGACTACCGGCCGGTCATGCTTGATACCATCCTCTCTGGCGAGCATAATCAGATCCGTCTGGGAGAGATGGAATTTAAGGTCCTTCACACCCCCGGCCACACTCCTGGAAGCATCTCGGTTTATATCGATACCCCTGAAGGCAGGGTTCTCTTCGGCCAGGATATACACGGCCCGTTCTCTCCCTCCTGGGGTTCTGATATGGTGGAGTGGAGGAGATCGATGAGAAAACTCCTTGACCTTGAGGCCGATTTTCTCTGCGAGGGGCATGCTGGGATCTACAGAGGCGAGGAGATCAGAGAATATATTGAGGGCTATTTGAGAAGATATAGCTCGAGCTGAGTTTCTCTTTTTTTGGCTCTTCGCTGAATTATGTGGGTGAGTTCAGGCAGAGAATATGGCCTCTGTTCCTCTGTGCCTCTGTGGTTGGGTCAGTGCATCGCGGTTCACCACAGAAGGCACGGAGACATAAAGTTTTTCCGATTTACGTTCACCCATGACAAATAGCGAGGAGCCCTTTTTTATTATTACTACCCTGGCTTAATCTATAGCCCGCCATCAGGCTCAAGCCTCGAGCACCATAACTTCCTTTCCTGATATATCTTTTTGCGAGATCGATATCTTCCTCTCCAGAAAATGCTCTGCAGTCCATATATTAGTACTGGTGTGCAGGGATATCTCCCGGGTGCTATAGCTACCTCCTGCCAGGGCTAGATAGGGAATCAGCTGATCGGCCAGATGAACATCCACAGATGCGCCAGATGCAAGCTCCAAAGCCAGCTCCTCTGCGGCGCTCTTTCCTACCCTTTCTGCAGGAAGACCTCTCTTGCCCAGGCTGCTGGCACCAATATGGACTCTGGGAGAATCCGACCAAAGGGTAATGCCGCTACCCGTTGACGGCAGCCTGAGGACCTCCCGGGCTATGTTGGCCTCAAAGCCTGCCTCCAGAAGAGCTCCGGCCGCTGCATCCGCCTGTCTTTTGGCCACATTCTCGGGCAGGTTTGAGCAATGGGATATTCCGGAGATTTCCATTTCAGATCGATCGCCGGAAGCGTTCCTGACGCCTGTGCTCTCCAGATGAGCGGCCTGGAGTTCCGAGGGCTCGATACTGCAGACCACATTTCCCTGGCCATGGGGGTAGTATCCTCTCTTCTCCAGCTTCAGGCTCGCTTTGGCCCCGAAACGCTGCAGAGCGGGCAGGAAGACGTTCTGGAAGTAATCGACAGTTGGCGACCACTGCACATCAGTTCCACCCTGAACCGATAAGGTTGTGGGTGTATTGGCCCGAAGCAGTGCAGGGAGGAGACATTGAAGGAGAAGAGTCGCGCTTCCGGCAGTCCCTATGGAGATCTCATAGCTGCCACCTTGAATCTCGCCTGGAGAGAAGCTGATCTCTGATGATCCTGGGCTGATGCCTGAGGTCTTGGCCTGGCATATGCTGGCCAGAGCAGCAATAGCATGGGCATGCTGAGCTGCCAGTCCGGGCTTTGGACGGCCTTGCCTTATCTTGCTTATGTGGACCGATTTCCCAGTGACCGCACAAAGTGCCACAGCCGTCCTGACGATCTGGCCGCCCCCTTCTCCAAAGGAGCCGTCTATCTCAATCATAATAGATCCTTTTTTTTAACAGGGCAATTTCCATCTTATGCGTAGATTGCGAACAAGTTAAACCTTTGCCGGGAATATCCAATGCGAGTTGCCAGGGGGCGATGAAATCGCAATTTCTCGCGGGCTTGAGACTGAACTGAGATGAAATCGATTCTGCCACTGTTTTATCAGGGAATCTGCTTTACAAAAGGCCTATTTGACAGGAGAAGCCAAAGGCAAAGACACAATACCCCCACCAGGATATTCATCAATCCCAAGATCCGAATGGTATTGCTCCACTCCTGAGAGATGACGGTCATGCCCATGCTGCCCATTAGAATCCCAAAACAGCTCATGAGAGCAGAGGCAGAGCCGGTATCTTCCTCTTGTTGCTCCAGCATCAGATTTGCGCCCGGGGTCCGGATGCAGCTTCCCATAATCGTCGCCGGAAAAAGGCATAATGCGAATATCCAGGGCTGAAGGCTGCCAAGATGGTACACCAGCAGCCCTCCGAGAAATGTAGAGATGAAGCCGGCGATGATAATCGAATAGCGGCGAAACCTCTTAGATAGACGCAGATAAAGCATGGGCCCCCCAATCATCCCCAGGGCATTGAAGGCGAAATAGAGGGAAAAGAGCTTCTCGCTCAAGCCGAAGCCGTTTATGTAAATGTATGAGGATGAGGCGATGAAGGCCATAGAGGAGAAGCTGAGCATGGAGAATACGATTAACAGGGACAAAAATCCAGGGTTTTTCAACACCACTGCCAGCCTCCCGATGGACTGGCTCAATGTACCGGTATATCTCGTATTTAGCGTCTCCACCAGGGCCAGGCTACCAGAGAAAGCGATAAGCCCTATGACTCCCAGGACCACAAACACCCCTCTCCAGGATGTGAACCCTAAAAGGAGCGCTCCTAAGACTGGTGCCGCCATGGGTGATATGAGGACCATGGAGGAGACCCAGGCCAGGATCATCTCCCGGTTGCGGCTGTCGTACACATCCTTGATCATGGCCATGGCCACTGCCGAGGCTGAGCTTCCTCCAATAGCCTGGAGGATGCGAAAGGCGATGAGCTGATTGATATCCTGGGAGATGGCGCAGAGGAATCCTGCCAGAGAATAGATGGCAAGGCCAGCTATCAGAATGGGGCGCCGGCCGTATTTATCGCTCAGAGGCCCCCAGAAGAGCATCCCCGCGGCAAAAACGATGAAGAAGAATATCAGCGTGAGATTGACCTGCTCAGCTGATACCTGGAAATATTTGGACATGCCGGGCAGGGCCGGAAGATAGAGATCCGTAGATAGGGGAACGAATGCGCTCAGAAATGCGATGAGGGCGATAAGGCCCCTGTTGCCCAGATATTTCTGTCTCTTGCCCCCGGAGACAAAGGCTGATTGGGAATCCGTCATCTCTTGGGCAATCTCCTGCCCAAAATCCCAATCCATGGCATCTCTGTGCTCGATATCTGAATGACGGACATCCAAGCGGCCGGAATTCTTACATTCAACTGCAAGAGGCTTCAGTCTCCCTTGACAGTTCCATCCAGCTCTTTTTTCCTGCGCAATAGATCACACAGCTTATTGGCACTGGCTACCACCGTCTTTCTGCCGATGCGGTCTTCAGCTGCTGGCCGAACGGCAATGCCTCCGAAATGAGCATCATCACCAACCACTATCATTCCCTGGATGTGCATCCAGGCGTGAATGCTCTCCAGGGTCTTCTCCTGGCCGCCGTTTCTGGAGCCACCAACGGCTATCGCGCAGCCAATCTTATTCCTGAGCCTGAAGCCCTGCCTGCGGAGGGGAATGGTCCGGTCGAAGATCGCCTTGAGCTGGGCAGTGACGTTTCCGAAGTAGACGGGCGAGGCCACAATTATGCCTTCTGCCTCTTGCATTGCCCTCAGGACCTTGTGCATATCATCTTTATTGGGACAGGGTTTGCCTTTGCTGCAGTCTCCGCAGTCGCTGCAAAAATCAAAATTCAGCTCTGAGCAGAGCAGCCTTTCCGTCTGAAAGCCATATTCAGCAGCTACCGCCAGTGCCTCGTTTAGCAAGAACTCGGTGTTGCCGGCCTTCCTGGGACTGCCTGAGATGCCTACTATTTTCATTATTTCTTTCACAGTTCAGTAGATTGCAGGAGACGAATATATGCTTTTGCGGTTCGACCTGCCGATGGCAAAGTTAATATCTAATACCCTAATTTTATTATGGGATTAAAATGAATGCTGAGATCACATCGCTTCTGGAACAGGATGTCTATACTCAGAAAGGCATCTATGTGGGCAGGGTGGACGATGCCGTCTTAGATCCTGACAACGGGGTGGTAAGCGGACTGGCTTTGGGAGACGTCAACCGGGATCTTTTCGATAGCAAGGGCAAAGGGATCGTCATCCCTTACCGCTGGGTCACTGCTGTCGGCGACATCATAATAATCAGGCACCTGAGTAGAAATGCAAAGGCTGAGCCAAAAGTCAGCTAACTGGGAGATCTATTCCGGTCTTCGGGCCCGTCCCCCTCTGGTAGCAAGGGCAGATGGCCGGGGCTTCAAGAATATCCTGGCTGGATTCAAGAAGCCTTACGATGCAGGCTTCGCGAGCGCAATGGCATCCTCAGCCAGCGGCTTGTTCGAGGATTCGGGGCTCAGTCCTCTCCTGGCATTCATGTTCTCCGATGAGATCAATCTCATCTTCCTGTCTGCTCCCTTTGGGGGACGGATAGAGAAGATAGATTCCCTGGTCGCGGGCTCATTATCTGCTGCTCTCTCTCTCCAGCTAGCAAAGCCCGTCTCAATGGACTGCCGGACCATTCCCCTGTGCAAGGCCGAGATCAGAGAATACCTAATTGAGCGGCAGAACGAGACCTGGAGAAACCATGTCTTCTCTTATGGATTTTATATGCTGCAGGATGAAGGAATCGATCCGGCCGGAGCCATGGAGAGGCTGCGGGGAATGAAAGAGCATGAGATTCATGAGCTGGTCTTCCAGAGAGGAATAAACCTGGCCAAGACTCCTTCCTGGGAGAGAAGGGGAATAATGATCTATCGCGATGAAAGAAGAATCTTGCAGGATTGGGAGCTGCCTCTCTTCTCTTCTCGAAAAGGGGAGGAGCTGCTGGCCCGGATTATCATCAGTCGCTCTGGGAGAGAAGGGTGAAGTAATTCTTTATAATCTCTCTATTCTCAGGAGGAAGGCTCTCAATATAGAGTTCTGACGGCACTGCTCCTGCCTCTCCTGCTTGAGACTGCTGAAAGACCCTCTCCACGGGTTTGGTATTTGTAGGGATGGAGCCCGCGCCCGTTCCAGGAGATAGGACTAAAGGAAGCTTATTCTCGTTCAGGACGGCGAGAGATGGATTGCCAAATAGGTTTTCGCTCAGATTCATGTTTTGGCTTATATCCGGCTGGGGTTTATCCTCCTGGAAGATGCCGGCGGCTCTGTCCTTCAGCTCGATGATCGACTGGAGATCTGCGGTCTCGACAAGATTTCCCTGCGCTAAGAGCGCCACCACTGCTGAAAGGAGGATGGCAGTCATCACTCTTCCGCTCAGCTGTCTTCTATCCAGAATCTGGGAGGGTTTGATTCCTGCCAAACTCAGTTTGAGCTCCTCGGCCAGGCTCTGCATGGGAAGAGAATCAAGATCTTTGTTGTCAAAGGCGGTTTTAGCTTTCTCAGATAATTCCGAGCCTAAAAGCGGAAAGACATCAGCCTTCTTGCGTCTCTTGAAAAAGGTGGCTAGAGCAACTCCTGAAATTATGGAGACAATGGCAGGCAATGCCGATAGGATAAAGCTATCCTGATAGTAGAATTTCATAAGAGTGGTCAATCCCAGATACTGCATGAGGGCATAGATCGCGATGGCGATTATAATGGCGTTGAGAGCCCATACTGTTCGCTCAAAACGACGATATTCCCTCATCAG
This sequence comes from Methanosaeta sp. UBA356, assembly GCF_002496465.1. NCBI lineage: Archaea > Methanobacteriati > Methanobacteriota > Methanomicrobia > Methanotrichales > Methanotrichaceae > Methanothrix > Methanosaeta sp. UBA356. Next base: position 22,235 of record NZ_DAKC01000032.1, read on the forward strand.
TCGAGCCAATGGTCGTAGGAACTCATAGTGCCCATTCACATAGTTTAATCTGATGATGCGGATAAGTAGTTTTTGGAAGTTCAGTCTGCCCTCCCCCCTGGTCATCGGATGAGCAAGGGAGTGATAAGAGTTTAGGGCTGGGAAAATTCATCTGCGGACAAGAGCGGCCGATTTGTTTGGATTAGATGTTTGAGGATGCGTGTTTTTCTCCCGATGCCATGGTCCTGTCATGGTTCTGTCATGCTCACCCAACTTCACGATGCGGCTTGAATTGCCGATGGAAGAGAAACATCAAATATATGCAATGGCCTAAATGGAGAATCGGAAGGTTTTTTCAATGATTCAAGAAGAACTCTCAAAAACGCTCAATCCGAAGCAGGTCCAGTACATGAGGATGGATCTTCCTGATCCGAGGAACGGCGAGTATCTTCTGGCTGTGTTTCACCTGATCCCCAGCGGCGAGCTCAACATTATGCAAGCCGCAGCCGAGGTCGCAGCTGAGAGCTCAACAGGCACCAATTTTGCCGTGAAGACCGAGACTCCCTTCTCAAGGGTGATGAACGCCCTCGTCTACAAGGTTGACATCGAGAAGAACCTGGTCTGGATCGCCTATCCCTGGCGCCTGTTCGATAGAAACGGCAACGTCCAGAACATCATGACCTACATCGCCGGGAACGCCCTCGGCATGAAGGAGATCAAGGCTCTCAAGCTCCTGGACATCTGGTTCCCCCCCTCCATGCTGGAGCAGTACGACGGCCCAAGCTATACACTCGACGACATGAGAACCTACCTCAATGTGCACGACAGGCCGATACTCGGGACCATAATCAAACCCAAGATGGGGCTCACCTCTTCGGAGTACGCCGAGGTCTGCTATGACTTCTGGGTGGGCGGAGGCGACTTCGTCAAGAACGACGAGCCCCAAGCCGACCAGGACTTCTGCCCCTACGACAAAATGGTCAAGTATGTCAAGATGGCAATGGACAAGGCGGTCAAGGAGACGGGGAAGAAGAAGGTCCACTCGTTCAACGTATCCTCGGCCGATTTCGACACCATGATCGAAAGGTGCGAGATGATCAGGGAGGCGGGCTTCGAGCCGGGTTCATACGCCTTCCTCATAGACGGCATCACCGCCGGGTGGATGGCGGTGCAGACGCTGAGACGGAGGTATCCGGATGTCTTTTTGCACTTCCACAGGGCAGGCCACGGTGGCTTTACCAGGCCGGAGAACCCCATTGGCTTCTCAGTGCTAGTGCTCTCCAAGTTTGCCAGGTTGGCAGGCGCATCAGGTATCCACACCGGGACGGCAGGCGTCGGCAAGATGGCAGGCAGTCCCGAGGAGGACGTAACTGCGGCGAGGAACATCCTGAAAGTCGAGGGAAAGGGTCACTTCTTCACCCAGAACTGGGGAAGGATCCCGCCGCAGGACGACGATGCCATCAAGATGGTCGAGATGGACGATGCTCACCACGTTGTCCTGGAGGACGACTCCTGGCGCGGCCTCAAGAAATGCTGCCCGATCATCTCTGGAGGACTAAACCCGACGCTCCTCGAGCCTTTCATCGATGTCATGGGAGGAATCGATTTCATTACGACCATGGGCGCGGGTTGCCACGCTCACCCGAGAGGAACACGCGCTGGTGCGATGGCCCTTGTGCAGGCATGCGAAGCCTACAAGAATAAGATCGACATCGCGGACTATGCGAAGGATCACAGAGAACTCGCCGAGGCGATCGAGTTCTTCAGCAAGAAGAAAAAGAAGTGATCTTTTATATCCAGTTGATATTTTTTATTTTTCCTTTTTCATTAAGCCACAATATCGCAAAGCCCAGAAGCCAAGCCGTTAGGAGTAAGTTTGTAGATCTTACCACCTAAATCAACTGTTACATGATTTTCATGCGGGGTTGCGTCGAAATTATGAGTAACAAGATAAAAAGCCAGATCCTTAACACCCATGCTCGGATCGTCGAAGCCGGATATCAACGAATTCAGACTAGATAATGAATCATTCGATGCACTCACCAATGACATGCTCGCCGCAAATGTGAACAAGATGAAACTTATTGCACATATATTCCTCCTGGGCATAGCTGCATCTAAAAACTCGATAAGTCATATAGACGATTGCATCCATTTTTCAGTCAAAATTAACGGATTTGACCAATGCTCGGTAGTATGTCGATTCTTCTGTAAATTGGCTGGCCCTGTTATCCCACAAGTCAATCCGCATGGATCATGACCAAGCAATGCCGAAATATTCTTATGAAAATAGCCCGCATAGATAGACATCCAATATGCATCCCCGCACTTATGGAGAATTTATCATGAGAATTGCTGCTTTAGCCCGTATGGTAGCTTTGATGTCTCTATCGGTCTTAGCTGCCATTACCTTATGTATAGCTTCCGATCAGACCGCTTCGGCGGACGAGGTTATCGCCTTTTTGGATGAAGCTGTAGCTTATGTGGACAACAATGGTATGGAGAACGCTCTCCAAGAGTTCAACGATCCAACTGGATCTTTTGTTCGGGGAGATCTCTACATCTTCGCATATGATTTCAATGGAACCTGCCTCGCCCATCCTATCAATCCTGAATTGGTCGGCCAAACCAGCCTGTTGGATATCAATGATGTGGATGTGGTAGGCCGCGAGATTGCATTGGCTAAGAGAGGCGGCGGAACTATGTATATCGTCTTCCCGAATCCATCTCATGAAGGCAAGGAGGAGCTAAAACAACTCCATCTTGAGAGTGTTAATGATAGCATGTACCTTGGATCTGGGCGGTACCTTTCTGACATTCAGGCATCATTCGATCAGGGGGAAAGAGATGAGCTTGTAGATTTTGTGAATGAAGCCTTGAAGTACGCCCAGGAGAATGGCAAAGAGAAAGCTCTTCAGGCATTCAACGATCCAGAAGGCAATTTCGCCCGAGACGGACTTTACATCTTTGCCTACGACTATGAGGGACAGAACTTGGCGCTTTCCCATCAGCCTGAGCTGGTCGGCACAAACCGCATCGATGCTCAGGATCCCAATGGAGTATATTTCATTCAGCAGATCACAGATATGGCCAAAAATGGAGATGGCTTTGCCTATTACGTCTACCCAGACCCATCTAACAACATGACCCAAGAATTGAAGCTCAGCTACGTTATGGATGTCGATGGTACCTGGTTCCTGGGATCGGGCATCTATTCAAGCGATTAGGATTCAAGCTGCGGGGGGAGAGCTCAGCCCCCTCAGTATCCTTCAACAGTGGCATCTATAGTCCCAACCTACCTCGATTCAATGCGAGCCCCTCCTGCAAAGCAAAACCGATTAGGTCACATCCTCCTGCCAATGGTGACGTTCTCAAATGCCTTTTTCATAATTCCCATTCCATGGGACGACAGGAGACTGTGGCACGGTCACGAATCGCCATTGAGAATAATATTAATAAATTATATAATTATAATAATAGCCTGGATTAAACTTAAATAGTCGAATAGCATACCTGGCTGCAGGAGGTTTTTCCAAAAATTTGGGAGTATTAAGCCCCAATTATTCTGACATACAGATCATTATTGAAAAATTGTAATATATTAGTCAGAGATTTTTTTGAATCTGGATCAAAATTTGCGGAAGTGAGAGAATGAAGTTATGCTCAAAGGCCGTTTTTGCGGCTGCCATTTTATTGATTGCGTTTAGCGAGATTTCAGTTATCTATGCAGAATCTGCCGATACGAGGAATGATGCGACCGAATACACCATTGCTGCCAACCTGCTGGCCAACAATTCTCCCGCCTGGAGCAACAACCAGGAAGACTTCGATTTTGCCAATAGAGGGTTCATCGCTACCGATAGTCCCCTGATCATCCCCTCTCTCTATCCGGGTTTCACCTCCTGGAATATGGAAGAGTTCTCCTTCCTGGACAATGCGACCTGTCCGGATACAATAAACCCCCTTCTCTACAGGCATGCAAAGCTGAACAAGATCAACGGTCTATTCGAGGTCGTAGCTGGCATCTACCAGGTCAGAGGATACGATCTCACATCAATGAGCCTCATCAAAAGCGATACCGGCTGGATAATCATAGATCCCATGATGACTGTGGAGACCGCCAGGGCGGCCATGGACCTGGTTAACAGAACACTGGGATACTATCCGGTCAAGGCAGTCATCTATTCTCACCCTCATGTGGATCATTACCAGGGAGTGAAGGGAGTGATCACTGAGAAGCAGGTTGCATCGGGTGAGGTTGAGGTCATAGCCCCTGCTGGATTCATGGACCATGCAATCAGCGAGAATGTCTATGCTGGGACGGCTATGCAAAGGCGGGGCATGTACATGTACGGAGGCCTCCTTCCTCATGATGAGAAGGGTCTTGTGGATAACGGTCTGGGAAAACGAACCCCATTTGGATCGGCATCCCTCATCGCTCCGACGATCGATATCACCGAGACCGGCCAGAACCTGACCATCGACGGAGTCGATATGCAGTTCCATTACTGCACCAATACGGAAGCTCCCGTGGAGATAGACATCTGGTTCCCAGATCACAAAGCGCTTTTCATGGCTGAGAATTGCGTGGCAACGCTGCATAACATTCTGACTCTGCGGGGAGCACAGATCAGGGATCCTCTCTCCTGGGCAGAATGCCTGGATGAGGCACGAAGGCTTTACGGAGACCAGGCAGAGGTGGTGTTTACCGCCCACAACTGGCCCAGGTACGGTAACGATAAGGTCATTGAGCTTTTAGAAAACCAGCGGGATATGTACAAGTACATCAATGATCAGACCCTGAACCTCATCAACAAGGGCTATACCATGGATGAGATCGCAAATATGATCGTTCTTCCCCAATCCCTGCAGAAGTACTGGTATACTCATGGATTCTACGGCCAGATATACATGGGTGTAAAGGCCACATATCAGAAATACCTGGGATTCTACGATGCCAATCCCATCAACCTGAAACGGCTTCCTCCTGAGGAGTTTGCCCGAAATATAACCGAGTACATGGGAGGGGCAGATGCTGTCCTGGAGAGGCTGGCCAGAGATTATGACGCTGGCAACTATCAACTGGTGGCCACTATCGCCAATTACCTGGTCTTTGCTGATCCCGACAATATAAAGGCCCGTGAGATGGAGGCTGCTGCCCTGGAGCAGCTTGGATATCAGGCGGAATCTGGACCGGCCCGGAATGCCTATCTGGTGGGAGCTATGGAGCTTCGCAGCAAAGAGCCAGTGCAGGCAATGAACATGATATCTGCAGATGTGATATCTGCCATGTCAATCAACCAGCTCTTAGACTACATAGCAGTGAGGCTGAATAGCCAGAAGGCGGACGGCGAGGACTTCAGGATGAACATGATAATCAATGATACCGGCGAGAGCGCACTGATTCAGGTCAATAACAGCGTGCTGGTCTACTGGATCGATGAGCACTCAGATGAAGCTGCCCTCACTGTCCATATGCCGCGCAAGACTCTTGAACAGCTGGCGCTCGATCCATCCGTTCCACCGGCAAATGTGACCATTGAAGGAGATGCCTCGGTGTTTGAGGGATTTGTTGGGGTGCTGGACCTATTTGATCCCTCATTCAACATTATCCTTCCCTAAACTTTTTCCGGGGCAACCATTCTGAGGGAGACAAATCCTTTTTTCTTTTTTTATATCTTCAATCCAAGAGCTTTTGCTATTCGCGTTGTTTTTCGGTATATTTTAGCCTTCTTGGCGTCGGATACTCCGGCCGGAGTAGAGAAATACATGGTTGGGACAGACTGGAAGCGAGATCGTGACTCTCTGGCAAACATCGCGTGAGGGCATCCGTCCCCCCAGTTACCTATCTCTTATATCAGCTTCCTACCCGTGGATCCTCGCCACCCGCCCCACCTGGCCGTCGGCGAGACGGACCTTGATCCCGTGAGGGTGGAAAGAAGAGTTCGTCAGGATCTGCGCTACCACTCCCTCGGTCCTCTTCCCCGTCCTCTGGTCCTTCTTGAGGACTATCTCCACCTTCAGCCCCGGCTTTATGTCCTTCCTATTCTTCCCGTCCATGCTCTTCCTTTCCCTTTCATATGTGAGCTTCAGCGTCCGTGGGTCTTGGAGGTGTCGAAGACCATCTCTTCATCGAGCCTGCCAGCGTATCGGACAGGCACGGAGTCGCCGGCCTTTGCCTCATCCATCTCCGGGCCTCCCGGATGATAGTCATAGATCCGATAGATATTTAGATGGCGGTTTATCCCTGGAATGGGACTGGATGAAATGGAATGATCTGATATCGCTTATAGTGGGCCGAGCCGATCACGTCACATCCTTGTAGCCGGTGGTGACATTCTCGAAGAGCTCCCTTAATCTGCCTGCAATCTCCGGCGAGAGCCTTCTTTCAACCGCATCCAAGAAGACCTCCGCACATTGCGGTGCAATGCACAACAGGCATTCCGAGCCGTCCATGGCCCTCTCCGCCAGATACTTGAGATCCTCATCAGGCAGCTTATCCAGCCTGAACAGAAAATCCTCCCTATCGGTTATATAGTATCTGGAGATGGATGCAAGCAAGCTGCCCGCTTCTCCTTTTTCCAGCTCTTCGATGTGCGGCTTGACCAACTTTTTCAATATGTGAATATCCTTTCGGTTGAGCTTCTTCATCCACATCACCTGCACCATCAATTGTTACCTTTCCTTATATTCCTATGCTAATCGATGCAAAAAATATGGCATAATCAGGAATGAGAAGCAGCAATGCAGAGCAACTGCCCGGGATATCCGTAAAGGGGGCCAAGATCTTGCTGAATTCTGCTGGAACGAAGATCCAAAAAGGCGCTAAAATGCCCGCAGAGGTCCGTTCGGTCCAGGCAATCTGAGAGTCACAAGGCGAGAAAGATCATAATAAAAGAAACCTCATGATCCGATGCTTCATCTTATTTCGCATTTCCACCGACAGGTATATCAACCGGATTGATCATTCAAGAGACGTTACATTTTCATCGATTCAAAGAGATTTGTTGAGATGTCTTTTGTAGCGAGTTCGATTCTTTGAATCGATCCAAATGGTACGTGAATAAAATGTTTGAGAGAAAATACGAAAACAGAGGTAGCTCCGGCGGAAGCCGCGGTGGCTACAACAGCGGTCCGAGAGAAATGACAGATGTAACTTGCTCAGAATGCGGCAAGCAAACCCAGGTCCCATTCAAACCGGATGGATCCAGGCCGGTTTACTGCAGCGAGTGCTACCAGAAGCACAGGCCTGCCAGGTCTTCTGGAAGGTACTGAACAATATCTGTTCTAGTCGAATTACATCTATAAATCGGCTAGTTGGGGCGTCATCCTGCCCTTCAGATTCCAACTTTTTCGCAGCGTGCAGCGTCACCTGATGCACGAGATATTAAGACCTTTGAGGATGGAAAGGAGCTAAAGGGTTTTGACTGAGCACAAGCAGACCGCAATTCACGATCCTGCATCAGACACGATGATCGAGGTGGACGAACGAATAGCACCACTGCTGGAAGCCATCTGGGACTGCGGTATCATCACCTGCAATTCCTGTCAAGAAAATAAGCCGGGCATCATATGGATCGAGTTTCTCGCTGCCGAAGATGCAGAGGCGCTTTTGGCACGCATAGTATCGGGTCTTGATCCCATCAACGACCCAGAAGCTAACAACTGGCTGTACTCCAGAATAATGGGCTCAAATGGAGGCTGGCAATATGCTGGTCATCCTCATGATGCAAGAGAGTACATTGACCAGGAATCCGGTACAGTAGAATTGAATCCCTCCCAAGCATGCGGACTTACGTTATCCATATCCATCCGCTTTCCTGTGAGCGATTATGAGATACTGTGCGATCTTCTCCGCACAAAACAGCAATGCTTAATTGCTGCCGAAGGTCTATAGATAGCTTGGGATAGTTTAATTAATTAATCCCGTTAACCAAAATAGGGCGCTGAAATGAACTGTGATCTTTGTACTAGGGCACCAGTGGGTGCATGCGTGGGCGAGGCGTACTGTGCATCTCTGCATTTGACGGATGAGGACGCTTGCAGGCTAGCTGCTGAAGCCTGCCTCTCCTGGTGGCAGGAGAGAGATGAAGTGACCGAGGCGGACGATATTCTCTGGCGCATGTCGGAAGACCGAATTAATGAATTGGCTTGTGATCCCTGGAAGGCCAGGGCGTATCTGGCCGAGAGGAGGTCAGAGAGCTGATTAGCTCCTCGTAATACTATTAATTCTTGCCTTCAGTTCTTGTCATTTGTTCGCCTGCATTCTCTCTCTTATGCTTTTCTGACAGGTGAGGACTTGTGCGGGTATGGTTGTTAAGTACTCTGCAGTCGAATACACATCCTATGCAGAGGTTGCCTTCACATGAGTCTCAAGCTGTTCCAAGGCCCTGGCCATTAAGAACATCCAGAAGGATTATGTCGTGGCCCATGGTCGGTGACGGGGTGAGCGATGCTCCTGGTGTTGCTCCAGCGGATGTGGGAATTGCCATAGGCGCTGGCACAGATGCAACGGTTGAGTCGACAGACATAAAATGCTGGTCAGGGACGATCCAAAAGATGTGATAGACATGGCGGGTCAGTCGAAGAAGACCGGAAGGAAGTATGACCCTGAACCTGATCTACGCGACAGGCTTCTGAAGATGTGATTCTAACGATTGAGGTTGATGGGTGCTTGAGATGATAAGAACTGAGAGGGTTTACAGTGCTCCTGCAAGCGGCGGATTCAGAATACTGGTGGATAGGCTCTGGCCCAGGGGCTTGGCCAAAGATGAGACACGAATCGATCTCTGGATGAAGGACATAGCTCCCAGCAATGAGCTTAGAAAATGGTTTGGCCACGATCCAGGCAAATGGGAGGAGTTCAAAGAGAGATTCTTCAGAGAACTTGACTTGAGGGCGGAGCTTGTGGATCAGCTAATTTCCAAAGCAGAGGAATCTGATCTGATCTTTTTATATGCGGCAAAAGATGCCGAGCACAATAACGCAGTGGCATTGAAAGAATATCTTGAGGCCAGAATGAAAATGCCTGGTTCGTTGCCTCTGGATCATCATAGCATCTGAATCAAATCGCCTCGGGGAGCAAGATTATGCCCAAACCACATATTCTGTGCCGGGCAGGACGATCTCATCAATGTCGAATGGCATGTACATTCGTCGGTCGATCAAGATAAAAAAAGAAAAAATGCATACTGTTTAATTATATCCTTTTCTTGATATAATGATCAGGATGAAATGAACCCATCCATCGAGCAAACGTATATATTCATGCTTAGTAGTGACATATTGGTGAAAGGAGGCTAACCAGACTGGCTACCATCTCTGGCGCAGACTGGATAAATGAGATCGAAGGCTTAGCGGAGATTCAAAGCAAAACCGGATAGACAAGAGGTATAGAAATGCAGGATAACGAGCATAAGAGGCTGGTGGAGATGATAGATGGATACAAAGGCAAAGAGGGGTCTCTCATTCAGCTTCTTTTGGACCTGCAAAGCGAGTTCAACTGGATCTCAAAAGATGCCCTCCAAGAGATATCCGAGAGACTGAAGATCCCACCCAGCCGGATATACAGAATAGCAAGCTTCTATGAGGCCATAAGCCTCAAGCCCATTGGGAAGCACAAAATAAGCGTCTGCATGGGCACAGCCTGCCAGGTGCGAGGCTCTGGAATGATACTGGACAGGACTGAATCTAAGCTGAAGATAAAACAGGGCGGGACTACCCCGGATATGAGATTCACTCTGAAACGAGTCAACTGCCTGGGATGCTGCGCCATAGGTCCTGTAATGGTCGTGGATGACGACTACCATGGCCGGCTCACATCGGACAGAGTGGAAAGGATAATCAAGAAGTACGATTGAGCATAAAGCAGATGAATCTGGGCCTGAAGCTGGAAATAGGATGGATATCAAGTTGCGCACAACGAGTCAGCAGGAATTGCTATAAAGCAAGAATGACCACTTCCATCAGGAATCAGGGCGTGTAGCAGGATGGTGAGGCTCAGATCAATTGAGGGGCTTGAACAGCTCAGATCGGATATTCTGTCCAGCAGAGACAGCACAAAGCCCCTGGTCGCAATCTGCGCCGGAACGGGCTGCTTGACCCTCGGCGCCAGACTAGTGGTCAGGGCCTTTCAAGAATACTTGATCAAAAAGGGCCTGGAAAAGGAGATAGAGATCAAGGAGACCGGTTGCCCTGGCTTTTGCGAAAAAGGAACTTTAGTGGTGGTCTACCCCAGAGGTGTCTACTATATTGGTGTCCACCAGGATGATGTCCCTGATATCGTGGAGGAGACGATACTCAAAGGCAACCTGGTCGACCGCCTTCTCTACAAGGATCCAGAAACGGAAGAGAATGCCGTCGTTGAGAGCGAAATTCCTTTTTATAAATACCAGATGAGGCATCTTATAAAAAATAACATAAAAATAAATCCTAGAAATATAGAAGATTATATAGCTCTGGGCGGATACAGTGCCCTGGCCAGAGCTCTATCCGAGATGACCCCGGAAGAGGTGATCGAGGAGGTGAAGAGATCAAACCTCCGGGGCAGAGGTGGTGGCGGATTTCCCACCGGACGAAAATGGAAATCGACCCGAGAGGCCCCAGGAGAGCCCAAATATGTGATCGTCAACTGCGATGAAGGCGATCCAGGAGCATTTATGGACCGGGCTCTCATGGAGGGTAATCCTCATAGCGTCCTGGAGGGGCTGATCATCGCCGCCTACGCCATGGGATCGCATAAGGGCTTCATCTATGTGCGCATGGAATACCCTCTAGCGGTCCAGAATGCCACGCTCGCCCTCCAACAGGCCCGGGAGTACGGCCTCTTGGGTGAGAATATTCTGGGCACTGGCTTTGATTTTGATGTGAGCATTCATAGGGGTGCCGGCTCCTTTGTCTCCGGAGAGTCGACCGCTCTGATGAACGCCCTGGAGGGATGGGTGGGCGAGCCCAGGCCCAAGTACGTCCACACCTCTCAAAAAGGCCTCTGGGGCCGGCCGAGCGCCCTGAACAACGTTGAGACCTTTGCCAATGTGCCTTTGATCATAGAGCACGGTGCAAAATGGTTCAACTCCATTGGAACCGAGAGGAGCAAAGGGACCAAGATCTTCTCTCTGGTAGGCAAGGTCAATAACACCGGTCTGGTGGAGGTCCCTATGGGCATGACCCTGGCCGATATAATATACAAGATTGGAGGGGGAATTCCCGGGAACAAGAAGCTCAAAGGGGTGCAGACCGGAGGGCCGTCTGGTGGGATAATTCCGGCCAGGTATCTGAATACGCCAGTGGACTTTGATGAATTGACAAGTCTGGGCTCTATGATGGGTTCGGGGAGCATTATCGTCATCGATGAGGATACCTGTGCAGTCGATCTGGCCCGTTACTTTGTGGACTTCCTCTGCAGCGAGTCCTGCGGCAAATGCCTACCCTGCCGGGAGGGGCTGAAACGGATGAGAGAGATTCTTGATGCAATCGAGTCCGGCCGGGGGACGGAGACGGATATCCAGACCCTGCAGGAGATTGCAGAATTGATGAGAACGGCATCGCTCTGCGCCCTGGGGCGAACGGCAGTCAATCCGGTCCTGAGCACTATTCGTTATTTCCGAGAGGAGTATGATGCCCATATCAAAGATAAGAGATGTCCCGCCCTATCCTGCAAGTCTCTTGTGTCTTATTCCATCGATCCTGAGATCTGCATAGGCTGCGACCTGTGCCGGGAGAACTGTCCTCAGGGGGCGATCTATAAGGACGACGGAGGATTCGCGGTTGTTGATCAATCGAAATGCATGCGATGCGGGATATGCTTTGAGATCTGCCCCAAAAAGGTTAGAGCTGTCGTAAGAGAGTCTAAAGGCCTCCCAGGAGGGAAGAGATGATCCGGAAGAGCCGAGTTGTGCGTCTGGATAAGAGCGGCGAGAAGCACGAGATGAGATTTGAGGTATGAGAGTTGAGATTCTGGATCGATGATCAGCAGTTAGAAGCCCAGACCTCCAGCACCATTCTTGAGGCTGCCCTGTCTGCAGGAATTAAAATTCCCACTCTGTGCCATCATCCCGCACTTGAATCCTATGGGTCTTGCAGGCTCTGTACGGTGGAGATTGAAAAGAATGGAAAGAAGAGGTTCGTCACCGCCTGCAACTATCCGATAGAAGACGGTCTGGTGGTCAGGACTGCCACCCCCGCGGTCCTGGATATCCGGCGGATGATCGCTGAGCTCTTATTGTCCAGATGCCCGAAAGAGAAGCAGATCCAGGACCTGGCCAGAGAGTATGGAGTCATTGAGCCTCGATTTAAGCTCGAAGAGGAGAAATGCATTCTCTGCGGGCTTTGTTGCCGGGTATGTGGTGAGATGGTGGGTGTATTCGCCATCAATTTCCAAAACAGGGGAACAGAGAGGAGTGTGGGCGCGCCGTATGGAGAGCTCTCGAAGGACTGCATAGCCTGTGGTGCCTGCTCTCTGGTATGCCCCACCAGTGCCATATCCGCTCAGAGAAACATCTTCCCGCTCACTGCAGAAGATATCATCGGGATCGAAGAGGAGCATCTGTCCGGCGAAAGGGATGTGGATCTGGGAGTGTATAGCGAGCTTTTCGCCGCCAGAACAGAGATCCAGGGACAGGATGGAGGGGTTGTCACCTCCCTTCTTGCTCGATGCCTGGATAAAGGCGTCATTGATGCTGCTGTGGTAGTTTATCAAAGGGAGAATAATGGAGGAAGAGCGGCAGCGGTAGACGATATTGAAGGAGTGATAAAGGCCAAGGGGACAAAATATGTGCGCGTATCCGCTCTGGCGCCGCTGATTGATGCTTTGAGAGGAGGAAAGAGAAGGGTTGCTGTGGTTGGCACTCCCTGCCAGATCAGAGTGATCAGAAAATTGGAGCAACTGGATTACTTCAAGGACGAGTTTCCAGATGCAGAGATCTTTCTCGTTGGCCTGTTTTGCTTCGAGAGCTTCGATTACAGAAGACTGAGAGATCATGCTAAAGGGCTTTTGGGCATAGATATAGAGGATGCGGATAAAATTCAGATCGCAAAAGGGAGATACATTGCGACTCTGGATGGAATGGAGCACTCCTGCAGCGTGCGGGAGCTGGAAAATGACATCCGTGAAGGATGCCGGTTTTGCGGCGATCTGGTCTCAAGGCTGGCCGATATCTCCATAGGCTCAGTGGGAAGCGCGGAAGGATACTCCTCAGTGATCGTCAGATCGGAAAAGGGGAAGAAGTTGCTGGATTGGCTATCGTTTTGCAGAGAAAAGGCAGTTCGAGAGGACATCGTGAAGCTGGCCAGGATGAAGAGGCGAAATGCAGACCGCAATCTTGAGAGGATCAGAAAAGGAGTGGAGTGCTCTCAATCGACCAAGTCTCCTTGATCAGACAAAAGCCTCTATATCCTGTCTGGGCATGGGATAATCAGATGGGCTGAACCCCTGATGCTTCCCCTGGGCGCAGTATGCGGCTATCTCATCCAGGCGGACCAATAGGGCATACTCTTTTATATGCCAGTCCTTTCTCCTCCTATCAGTCTCTCGAATCTCGATCCAGCCCTTTCTCCAAAATGATAACAGCATATCAAATCCACCCTTTTCCACATTATAGTGTCCGGTATCGAGTTCACTGCAATCCATTCCATTCATACTGTAGAAGCTGTCTATCATCCTCAATATATTGTGGAGCTCTCCCATTTTTTGCAGATATTCGATAAACTCCCTAAATCCACTATCCAGTAACTTTGCTCTCCCCTTCATTTTCCATCCCCTTTATCGCCTGTTAATCCCTTCTAACATCTATAAATATTTTTTTAATTATGTACAGTTTTATTTTTTCTTTTCATATATCTCGTTCATCTCGTTGAGAGAACGATGCTGCCATTAATTACATAACAAACAAAAGTTATTAATATAATGAATACATATCCTCCATCGGAGTAGCAGAAATGGAAGAAAATGATCAAGAGTTCTTGCGCGCACTTCATGAGGAGAAGATAAGAACCCAGAATGAACGCGCAAAGCTAATCACCATGAAGCTGGCTTTTATTACCGTCCTCTTTGGAGTAAGTTCAGTGGATGTCAAGATTGAGATTGCCAGGATCTTCTGGCTGATTTATTTCGTCCCTCTGGTGGCGATAAGCTACGATCTATACATCATGTCCGCCGATTCCAGGATCAAGCGCATAGGTGTATTTCTGGGCAGGCACCCTATCTCCCTAGCGGGAAAGGCGGAGCAAGAATGGGAGCGCTTCTGCACCTCTTATCGGGATAGCCTGGCACCATCTGCCAATATGTTCTTCTCGGTGATTGTAACCCTGGGAGCAGCAGCCTTTATTCATTCTCAGCAGAGCTGGACGGAGCATCTAATGAAGTTGTGGTTTGCGGTCTGGCTGGTAATATCCCTGGGAGTGATCATCGCCCTTTGGATGAGGCATCAGGCCCTCATAAAGAACATTGGCAATTATACACCCAATGATAATAAAAATAAAAAGAGATATATGGGATTGTGACGATTATGGGATGTGAGAAAGATGTCTCATCCCATTTGGGGATCAATGATTGCGATATCTCAATCTTTTATAATTCATCGACAATTATCGTTATAAAAAACCTTAATTATAGCCTGTGCTAAGCACTCAAGATAAATTTCCAGAAAAATTGTCAGTGCACGATTAACGCTGAGGAACGGTGGGGTTTATGTTGACTTTAAAAGAGAGAGAGATAAAAAGAGCAGTTAAAGAAGGATACGCTCGTATTGCCAAGCAGGCAACATCCGACTATGCCTCACGGTGCTGCTCAGGGGATGCTGATATTCCAGAGGAGCTGAGCAAGAGGATGGGCTACACTGAGGAGGAGATCCAAGCTGCTCCGCCGGAGTCAAACCTCGGCCTGGGCTGCGGCAACCCAGTAGCTCTGGCATCGTTATCCGAGGGGGAGATCGTCCTGGACATGGGCTCAGGAGCGGGATTTGACTGTTTCCTGGCATCCGACAGGGTTGGGCCATCAGGCAAGGTAATTGGTGTTGACATAACCTCTGAGATGGTGGAAAAGGCCAGGGCGAACTCCCGAAAGGGCGGCTATGCTAACATCGACTTCCGGCAGGGAGACCTTGAAAATATGCCGGTGGCGGACAACTATGTGGATGTGGTCATCTCCAACTGCGTGATCAACCTCATCCCCAATAAGAGAATGGCATTCAGGGAGGCCTTCAGGGTTTTAAAGCCAGGAGGAAGGCTGGCAGTCTCTGATGTGGTGCTGCTCAAGGAGCTGCCGGAGTTTGTCAAGAGCTCCACAGAAGCTTATATCGGCTGCCTGGCAGGTGCCATCATGAAGGATGATTACCTGGATATCATAAAGAGCATAGGCTTCAGAGATGTGCGGGTTGTGGCAGAATCCAGATTTCCTGTCGAGTCTCTGATCTCCGAGAGATCTGGCTGCAGCACACCTACAGATCCCGCGATCACCCCTGAGCAGCAGAAGAAGGTTGCGGATTCCGTCTTGAGCATAAAGATATGTGCGATCAAGCCCTAAAATCAGCACCTCTGAGAGCATCAAGGCATTGGATAGGGATCTTGAGGACTATTGCATTGGATGGATTCAGAACTCCTGCAAAGCCTCCTGATAGCATTTGAACGTCCTATGGTTGAAGCAGACGGCTATTATATCACCTGCGTTTTTGTCCTCTAGATTGCGCCTCATCTCCCAGATAGCAATACGACAGGCCCGCTCTATGGGAAAGCCATAAGCCCCTGTGCTTATGGCTGGGAAGGCTATGCTCTTTATTTCGTACTTCTCTGCCAGGGCAAAGCAGCTCTGATAGCATCTGGCGAGAAGCTGATCCTCGCCCTCTGATCCACCCCTCCAGACCGGCCCAACGGTGTGAATGACAAAGCGAGCGGGAAGCCTATAGCCCCTGGTGATGCGCGCCTCTCCCACCGGACAGCCGCCGATCTGCCTGCATTCTCCCAAGAGCTCCGGTCCTGCTGCCTTGTGAATGGCGCCGTCGACCCCGCCTCCTCCCAGCAGAGAGCTGTTGGCGGCATTGACAATGGCATCGACCTTTAATGTGGTGATATCGGCCATGAGCAGTTTTATTTTCTGTCCGATCTTCATTCCTCCTATCCGCCAATTGGCTATCCATATCTAAGAGAAATTAACCTTTCCATAATCATCTCGCTGCATCATAATCTTTTTAAAAAAATGTATACCTATTATATTCCACCGAAAGCTTTTTTTCCTTTAGCAGCTTCACTAATGCCGATAGTGGTCAGGTGGATTGTGGTTAAAATAATAAGATCTGCAAAGCGCTTACAGGCTCCAATATTTCTCCCAGCGGCTATCATATCTATCCTTATTTTGTTATTTCAGACCATTCTAATAGAGGTGATAGATGATAAAAGGTCGATCCTGTTCATGAATAATCTTCTTTCCACCTCAAGCTCAATAGTCGCCTTTCTATGTTTATTATATGCGGCAAATAATATGGAAGGGAGGTCCAAGAAAGCCTGGTTGATGATGGCTGTTGCCATGCTTTTTAATTCTTTTGGAGAGGGAACCTGGGCATTTATAGAGTTCGTTTTGCAGGAAGATCCATTCCCATCTGTGGCAGACTTCGGCTATCTGATGTTCTATCCTCTCTTTGCAGCAGGTATTTTTCTGTTGCCCAATGCCCCTCTTTCTCCTCGGGAGAGGCTCGGGGTCATCCTGGATTCGGCAATTGTAATAATATCAGCTGCTCTGGTATTTTGGATCTTCTTCTTCGCCCCTGTAGTATCATCATTGAATACGATCACTTTGGAATTGACGATTTCTTTAGCCTATTCTATGATGGATATCGTCCTCTTCGTTGCCCTTGTGCGACTGGTCTTGAGCAAGCTTGATGCTTCAACCATTACCCCTGCCCTTTTTCTGGCTGCTGGAATGGCTATAGTACTGGTCGCAGATGCGGTGTTCAGCATTCAAACACAAAAAGGGACTTACATCTCAGGCGGTCATCTGGATACGTTCTGGATCTCAAGCAACCTTTTTATGGCATTGGCAGGACTGTTGCAGGCAAATCCTTATCCCTTTGATCCATTAAAAACTCTGAGCAGAAGGATTTGCAGCAAATCCACTATTATGCCCTATCTGCCATACCTGGGAATTGGAGCCACATTCTCTCTTCTCATCTGGGGATATGAATACTCCCGAGCAATCAACCAATCCATAATAGCAGCCTGCGTAGGGCTGGTCATGGGGCTGATGCTCGTTCGCCAGAAGATAGTCTTCGATGAGAGGAATCAACTGCTCACCACAACGCTTACCGAGATTGAAGAACGCAAGCGCGTAGAGAAGTCATTGCGCGAATCAGAGCAGGAGAAGGCGGCAATTCTGGGCGGTTTGAAGAATGTCGCTGTCGAGTATCTCGATCCTTTTATGCGACTAATCTGGATCAATGATAACCTGCAAGAATCAATCGGCCTCTCTGCTGATGAAATGCTTGGCGCTCGTTGTTATGAGGCGGTATTCGGTCGCAGTGAGCCCTGTTCAGGCTGTACAGTGGCACGAGCTATCAATATGGGCGCATCCCAGGAGGGCGATCTGATCACTCCGGACGGGAGGACCTGGATCTCTCGTAGCAGTCCTCTCAAGGATGCAGATGGCAAGATCATCGGGGTAGTCCATGTGCTGATAGATATCAGCGCCCGCAAGAGTGCAGAGCGAGCTCTGAAGGAGTCTGAGCGTCGGCTGGCGGATATCATCGAATTTCTGCCTGACGCCACATTTGTGGTTGACAAAAATGGCAAGGTGATTTCCTGGAACCGCGCCATTGAGAAGATAACCGGTGTTAAGGCCGAGTTGATCCTGGGCAAGGGAGACTATGAATATTCTCTGCCATTTTACGGAGAACGAAGGCCTACACTGATAGATATGGCAAAAGGAATTGATCCAAAGATCGATCCGGAATTTGAAAAGAAATATGAGAACCTAAAGAGAGATGAGGAGAATAACTTGCTGGTTGGCGAGGCCTACATGCCCCTGCAGGGAAAAGGCGATGCATACCTCCTGGGAAGCGCATCTGCGCTCTATGACTCAAATGGAGATTATTGGGGAGCGATCGAATCGATACGTGATATAACAGATCGAAAGCGTGTGGAAGAGGAGCTCCAAAGGTCCAAGGAGATGGCTGAATCAGCTACCCGGGCAAAGTCCGAGTTCCTGGCCAACATGAGCCACGAGATCCGGACGCCAATGAATGCTGTTATCGGTCTTACAGAACTGCTCATGGATGAGAAGGATGAGAAGCTGACTTCGGCGCAAAGGGAATGCGTCGAGATGATCCGCATCAGCGGGGATACTCTCCTCTCTATCATCAATAATATCCTCGATCTCACCAAGATCGAGGCGAACATGACAGAGCTGGAGCACCGGCCAATCGATGTTAAGGGTTGCATTGAATCCTCTATGGATCTCGTGTCCGGGAGCGTCGGCGATAAAAGAATAAAATTTTCATATAAAATCGAAGAGAACGTCCCCCAATTTATCATGGGAGATCCAACAAGGCTCTGTCAGATCCTGATAAACCTGCTCAATAATGCAGTGAAGTTCACCGAGCAAGGCGAGATTGCAGTCTCTGTATCAAACACCAATCTGGATGATGGCGGATATGAGATTCATTTTGCGGTGAAGGATACTGGAATAGGAATCCCTGAAGACAAGATGTCCCGCCTATTTCGATCTTTCAGCCAGGTTGATGCCTCGACGGCACGCAAATATGGCGGCACTGGATTGGGCCTTGCCATAAGCAAGAAGCTCACAGAGATGATGAATGGACGAATGTGGGTTGAGAGCGCTGTTGGAGTGGGTTCAGTATTTCATTTTACAATTCGGGCGGATCCTATCATCGGCGAACCCTTAGATCTGTCAAAGCCGGACAACTTGTACGCACACGGGAAGCAGATCAAGGATCTGGAGAGATCTAATTCCGAATTGAATATCCTGCTAGCAGAGGACAATGTAGTCAATCAGATAGTCACAAAGAAGATGCTCAATAAGCTGGGCTATAATGCGGATGTAGCGTCCAGCGGCATCGAGGCCCTGAAGGCGCTGGAGAAGAAGAGATACGATTTGGTATTCATGGACGTGCAGATGCCGGAGATGGACGGCCTGGAGGCAGCGAGGGAGATACGCCGTCGCTGGCCTGAGGGAGGCCCGAAGATCATAGCAGTAACTGCATCTGCTCTTAAAGGAGATCAGGAGATGTGTCTGGCGGCTGGGATGGACGGCTATATAATGAAGCCCACCAAGATAGAGGCTATAAGAGAAGCCCTGCAAGCAGTGGCAAAGGGCTAAGCAGGAAAAGAGCTGGGAGATCTTCTGAGCATAGGATTAAGATTCAGGCGGATCGGAAATGAATCGCCCCACTTCAATTGGAGGAACCTGGTATCCTGGTGGTGGCCGATCCGCCTGAATCTTGGCTGTGGCGCCGAACACGAGGCAGCACAACACCGAATCGCACAATCCCCTCAGGGATCCCACAGAATCTCACTGTGTGGCTACATCTCGATTTCGGCATCATCTTGATCTGGTGCCGCCTCATGTCCCGACTGTGTATTGGCACGAGATCTCAGGCAGATTGCTGTGCCAATCACGGGACGCAATTCTTTTTCATCCTGCCTGTTATCCCGCAGGCGCGCAACCGAATGCAATTACCTCGACGGCATGCATCATCTGCATCACGGATTAATGTACCTGCTCCCAGGAGCGGCACGAATTTTTGCTCGCAGGAAGAGGCAAATCAATGGCCAGATTCAGCAGATCACTGTCGGATGCGTTTTGGCCCACAGTACGCCCGCCAGACCCTTTCATGAGACGGCAATCTATCTATATAATCATTATAGATATTTGTAGTTTTCGGTCGGGACTACACAGTCAAGACTGCAATAGGGACTGGAGTGCAGAATCCCGGACGCATTTCGCACCCATATTAGCTCAAACAAAATTGAATTAAGGGTTCATCGATTGACCATCTATTTAAATGATGGCCCGCCAGCTATGATCAACAAATCATAAAATGTTAAAAAACAAGGAGTCCTTAAGATGAACCTGCAAAAGCACGTCAGCCTGAATATCAACGTTCGCGGCCTGGGCGAATCACCGACCCTCGCTATCAATGAGAGGGTAAAGCTATTGCAGGGACAGGGGAAAAAGATCTACAACTTCGGACTGGGTCAATCCCCTTTCCCTGTGCCGGCGCCGGTGGTCGAGGCTCTGCGGCTGCATGCTCATGAAAAAGATTATCTGCCCGTCAAAGGCCTTTCTGCCCTCAAAGAAGCTGTGGCTGGATTCCACAGACAAAAAGATCTGGTGGAGGCTAACTCTGATTGCGTCCTTGTGGGCCCTGGCTCAAAGGAGCTCATGTTCTTGCTGCAGCTGGTATTCTATGGTGAGATCATCGTGCCCACACCCTGCTGGGTCTCCTATGTCCCTCAGGCTCAGATCTTGGGAAAAAAGATAAGCCTGCTTCATACCTCTTTTGAGGATAAATGGCACATAAGTGCTGATCGCCTCCGCCAGCATCTGGAAGGGGAGCAGGATCTATACCGTCCAAGGATATTGGTTCTAAACTATCCTGGAAATCCTGATGGCCTCACCTATACCGCAGATGAGCTCAAAGAGATCGCCAGGGTTGCCCGGGAGTATGAGATCATCCTCCTCTCTGACGAGATCTATGGGCAGCTTCATCACAAGGGCGGTCATGTCTCAGTTGCCCGCTACTATCCAGAGGGGACCATAATCAGCTCCGGCCTGTCCAAGTGGTGCGGTGCTGGTGGCTGGAGGTTGGGAACATTCACCTTTCCTCAGAGCCTGGACTGGCTGATGGAGTCGATGGCAGCTGTAGCCAGCGAGACGTACACCTCGGTGAGCGCACCCATCCAGTATGCCGGTGTGCAGGCATTCCGGGGATCAATGGCCATCGAGCGCTACCTCTGGAACGCCCGCCGTATCCTTTCCGCCCTGGGACAAAGGTGCTACCGAAATTTGGCAGATGCTGGGGTCAGGGTCCATGCGCCCGAGGGTGCATTCTACATGTTCCCGGATTTCTCTCCCTTCTCCAGAAGGCTCGCTAAGAAGAATGTGCTGAACAGCACCATGCTCTGCGAGAGGCTGCTGCAGGAAAAAGGCGTTGCTATGCTGCCGGGAAGAGCGTTCGAGAGGCCCCATGAGGAGCTCACTGCCCGGATATCCTACATCAATTTTGCCGGCAACAGATCCCTGGCAGCGGGAGAGACCATTCCCCCTCACCAGGAGCTTCCAGCTGATTTCATCCAGGCTCACTGCGAAGATACCCTTGCAGGCATAGAGGCGATCGTCGACTGGCTGGAAGGGTAGCCAGTCCCGATTTTTTTAGGCCATCCGCTGTGTCACTTGACAATCCTCTCAATAATAATACCATATGCTTCTGTAATCCTCCGGGTTCTCGCCTCTTTTGATCAGCCTCTGAAGGTATCGGTGAATGGAGACATCCGTGTAGATGTAGGGCAACACCCTGGCTATGTTCTTCTCCCAGGGAAGGAAGGAGTATACCCTTCGCCCCTCAGAGGTAATGCCAATCAGCTCATGATTCTGCCAGGCCCGAAGGTGGTCCTTGCCCAGCCCCGGGACATTGAATACCGGCTCATCGGTGCGGAATATGCCCGGAAGCAGCCTTGCCTCTTCCTTGCGCTCCTGCAGGATGCGAGCTATGGGAACAGCATAGTCCTCCATCTCCGTCTTGCCCTTCATATTAAAGGTATAATAGGGGTCCACTCCGATCTGTTTCAAGATAATCCTCAGAGACGACGTCTCAAACTTGCGGCTGTTGGCAAAGGTGAAGACCTGCTGGTTATAGATCTCAATTCCCGTCTTCTTCACCCTTATTATTGCGGCCAGCGTCTCTGGTGTCACCTCATAGGGATGCATGAAATGAGTCACCAGGCAGAGGTTTCTCCTTCCAAGCTCCTGGTAGCTGCCCAAGATCTCGCAGAGCTCTTCGGTGAGCCTCTGGGGGACAGTAGCTGGCGTCCTGCTGGCCACTCTTATGCTCTTCAGGTGAGGGATCTGGGAGAGCCTGTTCAGGATCCTGTCGATCAACGAGTCATCCATCACCAGGGGGTCTCCACCGGTTAGAAGGACATCCATCATCTCTTCATGCTCATAAAACCAATCTATTGCCGCCTCGATCTTCTCCATTGGAGCGAGGGCGGAGGCCATGAGAGGAGAAGAGATCTCCCAGTTGCGCTGGCAGTAGACGCAGATCTGTGGGCAAGACTCATAGGGCTTGACAATGGCCACCCGGGGGTAGCGTCGGGTTACCAGATCTATGGGAGAAGTGTCCCTCTCCCTCATGAAGTCGAAGGCCCACTTCTTGTCCTTTCTGTGGGCGATCATATTCTCCACATAGCTGAGCGGAGGAAAGACCTGCCTGCGAACAGCATAATCCATGTCAGAGGGCTCTTTGTCCATTAGATGGAGATAATGGGGAGTAACGCCGAAAGGCACATGGTTCTCCAGGGCCAGTCTGATGGATGCTTCATGCTCTTCGTCTAATTTTATTGCTCTTTTGATTGTTTCTAATCCCTGAATATCTTTAAAAACATGCCGAAATTGCCATCGCCAATCCTGCCAATCATCCTCGTTGGAGTTGAGGATATCCAGGATCCTCCTTCTATTCTCATCTCGCTTTTCGATAATGCCCGGATCGAGGCCCGATTTATACCTTGACAGGTATCTGTCCATTCGCTCTCCCATTTGGTCCAGGTAATCGGAGCGCATCACTCCTGCGGTCCGGCCCTCAAATTCATCGAAATTCGGTATGTCTATTCCTTCCATCAATCGGGAAGGATATACATCCGCCTTCATTTTCAGCGCTTTAAAGAAATGGGCGAACTCATCGATGAAGTCGTCACCAACGTCAGAATCACCATCGGTGGCCGCCTTCCAGAGGTTTTCCAGGGAAGAGGTGCCGGAGATGCGTTCATTTTTCGGAGATATTACATTCTTGAGTGTTCGTATGGCTTCTTTGAAAAGAACGTAATCCCATGTCTCGATCTCACTTACATCGCATGCATAAGTCCATTCTCTGGCCTCGATGTATCGAGCCACCTTATTGCGGGCGCTCTCTAACGATTTGCTCTCCTTGAGCAGCACATACAGCTCTGGTGCTGCGTCCCAGCATGTATCCCATCTCGCAGTCATGTCATGTGTTCTTCTTGCCGCATTTTACTTTAATTTTTCTTAGATATGGAGTCTTTAAGAAAGCATCATATTTATATAAAAATTCATATGCAATGCCCGACCAAGGCCAAGAAGATCAAGTAAAGATCACATTTTTGGGCTCCTCGCTATCTAGAATGGGTGAACTTGAATCGCAAAAACTCTATGTCTCAGTGCCTCTATGGTAAACCGCGATGCTCTAACCCAACCACAAAGAGCCCATGA
>NZ_DAKC01000047.1:0-228 GCF_002496465.1 Methanosaeta sp. UBA356
CGATGAAAAGGGAATTGAAACAATGTTCTCAGAGATGTTTCGCGGGATGTCTTCGAAAATTGCAGAGCCTATCCCGATGAAAAGGGAATTGAAACCCAGCTAGCGGACTTGCTGGAATGCTCAAGCCGTTGGGATTGCAGAGCCTATCCCGATGAAAAGGGAATTGAAACGGAACACTTCCGGCCTGGGATCGACTAGTTATCCCGCCGATTGCAGAGCCTATCCCGA
>NZ_DAKC01000047.1:426-1036 GCF_002496465.1 Methanosaeta sp. UBA356
CGATGAAAAGGGAATTGAAACAGGAAGAATGGCTTGGTAAGCCTCCAGGCCAGCTGCGGAAATTGCAGAGCCTATCCCGATGAAAAGGGAATTGAAACATAATATAATTCATGTAATGGTAATTCATGATTTTGGAGATTGCAGAGCCTATCCCGATGAAAAGGGAATTGAAACGTAATCATCCTCAGTGCCGCCACCACCTACCCAGATATTGCAGAGCCTATCCCGATGAAAAGGGAATTGAAACTCATAAGCCTCGGTATGCTGAATCATCACAGAAACGTCAATTGCAGAGCCTATCCCGATGAAAAGGGAATTGAAACAATGCAACCATTACCCCTAGTGCCGCTATTAGAATTCCGGATTGCAGAGCCTATCCCGATGAAAAGGGAATTGAAACCGTATAAACTACCGAAGTAGCGTAACTTCCTGGCAAGACGATTGCAGAGCCTATCCCGATGAAAAGGGAATTGAAACCTAATCTAACGTCTAGTTGCATTCGGGAGGAATCCGTGATTGCAGAGCCTATCCCGATGAAAAGGGAATTGAAACAGAATACGAGCCCGCGCTCATCGAGGGGAAGGCTACCATTGCAGAGCCTATCCCGATG
>NZ_DAKC01000047.1:1223-50797 GCF_002496465.1 Methanosaeta sp. UBA356
TGAAAAGGGAATTGAAACCGATGCCTGGTTAGCAAAATCCTGGAGTTCGTCTATATATTGCAGAGCCTATCCCGATGAAAAGGGAATTGAAACGCGTTCGCACTTTGCCGGACCACCAAAGGCCGGATTCCATTGCAGAGCCTATCCCGATGAAAAGGGAATTGAAA
This sequence comes from Methanosaeta sp. UBA356, assembly GCF_002496465.1. Classification (NCBI taxonomy): domain Archaea; kingdom Methanobacteriati; phylum Methanobacteriota; class Methanomicrobia; order Methanotrichales; family Methanotrichaceae; genus Methanothrix; species Methanosaeta sp. UBA356. The sequence goes on from NZ_DAKC01000047.1 coordinate 1,391, forward strand.
CGCAACGCTAGATCTGCTATGGATTTTTCCAAATATATTGCAGAGCCTATCCCGATGAAAAGGGAATTGAAACTCTTGTAATTTCTGTATCTAATGTTGATAGTAGGTCTTCATTGCAGAGCCTATCCCGATGAAAAGGGAATTGAAACTGACGGCATTTGCCAGGACGCCAAGAACTATTGGTTCCCGATTGCAGAGCCTATCCCGATGAAAAGGGAATTGAAACGGAAGTCGCATCTGGCGGAGAAGACCGCGTTGGTGAATTATTGCAGAGCCTATCCCGATGAAAAGGGAATTGAAACTAGACGTCCACTGCCTTTGAAGCAGCATGGCTGGAAGCATTGCAGAGCCTATCCCGATGAAAAGGGAATTGAAACACCTCTGGGGAGCCGACCTCCGGGGAGCCAACCTCCATTGCAGAGCCTATCCCGATGAAAAGGGAATTGAAACAGTTCTTGTGGGCACGAACCAATAAGATCAAAGAAAATTGCAGAGCCTATCCCGATGAAAAGGGAATTGAAACGGGTTTCCGTCCTTGCTCTTCTTATTTTTTTTACCAACATTGCAGAGCCTATCCCGATGAAAAGGGAATTGAAACCCGAAGTTAATGCATCACATTCATCCAGTATGCATATTTTATTGCAGAGCCTATCCCGATGAAAAGGGAATTGAAACAGAGAAGACCGCAGAAGAGATAGCCGCCGGAGCAAAAATTGCAGAGCCTATCCCGATGAAAAGGGAATTGAAACTTGGAGCGTCCGCAAGGTATGAGATGTACCGAGGGAATATATTGCAGAGCCTATCCCGATGAAAAGGGAATTGAAACACGAGGATCTCCGAACGGCCCGCATAGAGATGCATGATATTGCAGAGCCTATCCCGATGAAAAGGGAATTGAAACTGTACGCATTTGGCGGTGTCCGGTGCAAGGTGGTTCAAAATTGCAGAGCCTATCCCGATGAAAAGGGAATTGAAACACGTTAAACATTATCTTTCTCGAATCCTACGATTCCCAAATTGCAGAGCCTATCCCGATGAAAAGGGAATTGAAACATATTCTCTCAAGGAGGCAGACTTGGCCGCGCGTGGTTCGAGATTGCAGAGCCTATCCCGATGAAAAGGGAATTGAAACTCCCAATTGCAAATGTGAATGTTCTTTCATTTTCGATCTCATTGCAGAGCCTATCCCGATGAAAAGGGAATTGAAACGTTTCACATCCGCCAGAGCAACCAGATCCGTTTTGTCCGATTGCAGAGCCTATCCCGATGAAAAGGGAATTGAAACATCACCAGGCCGATAGCCATGGTGATAAGATCTGGCATTGCAGAGCCTATCCCGATGAAAAGGGAATTGAAACGTGTGAGTGTGACCCAGGCCCCCGCCAGCATATTCTGTGTATTGCAGAGCCTATCCCGATGAAAAGGGAATTGAAACCCCGCTTGGATTTCTCCAATGGTGATACCTTCCGCTTCATTGCAGAGCCTATCCCGATGAAAAGGGAATTGAAACATTCGGTGCCGTTCCACATCTCGATTGGGATATTTTCGAATTGCAGAGCCTATCCCGATGAAAAGGGAATTGAAACCAAGCATTATGATCCAATAATAGGCGAAAGACAAACTGATTGCAGGGCTTGGTTTACATTTTCCCGATTGCTTTCTTCTTGCAAGACATCAGCTGAGTTGGGGACTATTCAGCATCTTGACATCTGTATGGATTCACATATGCAGTGTATCTGTTAGAGCTTTTCTCCATTTTATAGGGTATATATGTAAGGACAAATATTCTATGTTTGCCTCTTTCAATCTTCTTATTCGAAAATGTATTTATATGATCAAATAAGTCTTTTGAGTCTGTCTCCCCAATATCATCTAGCGGTTGAACTATCTCATATCCCTTAATATTTCCTTCTGGATCTGTTGATTTCACTGTGAAGCCAGGTGGCAAATCTGGAATCGTTCTACTATTCGTATATTGGAAAAAACTTCCACGTTTTCCAAAATAATTTATATGAGCTGCTAATTCTTTTATTTTTTCAATATTTATGTTAGGGTAATTGGTCAGAGATAAAGCTATATTAAGCATTCCCTGGAAATAGCAAAACTCTCGGTAGGCGATCGTGGATTGATAGGGATCTGAATTTTTATCCCTGCTCTCATCAAGAATTTTTATAAAGGTGTTAAGAACATATAACCTCTCTGGAGGAGATAAGCGAATATCACAACCCTTGATATCTCCGAATATCTCCCTGGCTAAGCCCTCTCCGCCGATACGGAAAGCTGCATTTATGAATGATAGCTTAATTGAATAAGGTGTGGGAACGAAAAGCGTTTTCCCTCCTTTATTTGTGGCCGTTGAAATTTTAAGAGTGAATAAGCTAGTAGGCAAATATTCCAAGACCAGCCACTCTTGATTGCTCAGAGTCATGCTCATATCTCAATTGATTCTATTATTTCTTTAATCTTTGATGCGAATTCATTAAGGCTATTAAAATCCCATTTGGTTATTGAGTTTGGGCTTAGTTCATTCAATGTAATGCATATGCCATCTATTTCTCCCAGGTAATTCTCATTAAGGGCGCTCACCGTTGGAGCGGGAAGCATCGAAGAGCTTGCAGTAATGCAGCCCTGGAAATTGACGATATGCGGATTTTGCGTGTTTCGGTGCGCTCCAGCTGGCTTGAGGATGGCTGCAAGTATGCTTTTAAGGGCAATTGCGGTCCTTCTCTTGCGCTCTTCGGTGTCTATTGAGTAGGTGCAAGTGATATCATTGAAACCTATTCGACATAAATCGGCATTTAAGATTATTGCATATCTGCCGCTTGACGCGGGCCTGTGAAAAATATTTTGCCCTATGTTGGCGCCAGTACTCTCATCTCCTCTTCCACTGGCTCTCTCGGTCTGATCAAACTTGACATGAAAATAAGACTCGGTTTTTGTTTTCTCCGGCTCACCAACCGCCCAACCGAACTCTATTATCGATTTCCTGCCGATGGCTCTTTTTTTCTTTCCTATCTCCTGCGTGATGAGAATTCCCTCGATGTCATCTCCTGCACATTTTTCCAATAATTTATCAAGAATTTCTGCATCTTTTGCTCCTTCGGAAAATCCTTGGACAAAGCCACTATCAACATTTATTCTATTTGGATTGTCCTTCGAGCAGCCATCGCAAAGGGATATGTTTTCTTCACGTGCAAGGGAATATAGATGATCGGCCTGAATATGTTTAAACATGTCTCCCGAGATGGCATTCACCGAATGAGCGATTCCTTTTTCATCTACTATTTCAACCATCCTTGTCTGGAGATAGTTTCCTTCACTGCCCTCATTATTTAATGCATGCATATTAAGGGTTAATAGTCCAGATATGCTTATAGAGTTTATTTTCATTTGATTTCACCTTCTTTAATTTCAGTACTATTTGATTCATCCGTTTCTTTGACATCTCTTGCATATCCGTAGGCTAAGAGAAGCATTCCAACCAGGAATGAGCCGTAATTCTTGATTAAGTTTAGAACTTGGTCCAGATCTCTTGTTGTTATATTTTTTCTTCTTTCTTTATTCTCTTCTGCATGTCTTGCATTTTCTGCGTTATATTGTTGGACAAATTCCGATATAGCAATAACCAGCTTGTCAGGCTGCTCTGCTACTCGCTTCCAATCCTGGGCTAATCCATACTTGATATCCCAATCTCGCCTGCCTTGTGCTTTACGATATTGTGCATTAACAGTGGCTCTTCGTATAGCGGATGCCAAATTCAAAAATCCTTCATCAGATATTATCTCAGAGTAATCCTTATCGACCATAAAAATCCTCCTTAGGTTTTGAACTGTAAATTGCATTACCCATTTGTTTTTCTCTCTCCTCTGCATGACATATGTTCCAAAAAGTGATAAAAACTCCAGAAAATGCCTATAATCTCCTGAGGATAGAAAATTACGATAATCCTGGAGAAGGGGAATATCACTGGAGATCTCTTCTTGAAGAGCACCAATGCATTTTCCGTGCTCATCTAAAATATCCATAAATTCATGCGCGGTTTTATTATCATCGATTGTGAACCATCCAGGCAACCCGATGAATGAATAGTTCATCAGTGAAGCAGCCGTTCCCATGCTTTTAAAATAGGCCTGATATAATCCTTCGATTACCTGGTTGGGACGCCTATTTAGCATCTTGAAAGAACCTTTTTCTTTATCGTATTCTTCTGAATGATTGACTAGAATTTTAGCAAGACTGAGCGTAGCCTGAATATCCAGTTTTATTCCGCCCCATAAATTCATTTTAAAGAGATCATTATGTATCGATACCACGGAATTATATGAGATATCCTTAGGAACTATAACTAAAAACTTAAAATCATCTCCATTCCTATATGGAAGCAGGAACTTAAACATGCCACGATACTTCATCCATTCTGAAAACCAATCGATGAAATCAGACGGCAGTCCAGACTTGCCTGTAGAATCTGGCTTTGACCTATTGACACCTTTACCGCCAATTGGTAGAAGAACCTGAGATCCAGATACGATTTTGTCAAGATCATCAGAACTGCATTTCTCAAAGCATGGATCTGACAGGTGCCTAAGGTTGATCATCGCTAATTTTGATATCTTCTCTCTATTGTTAATAAAGTACTCATGAAACTCTTTGTCGCTTTTCCAACCTTTGCGCATAGATGCCAAAATTTTGTGAAGCTTGAGATTAGGATCGGGTTCATAAGGCTTATCAAATCCAGAATCAATCATTTTATTGCTGATTTTATTTTTCCTTTTTCCAGATGTCTTAATGAATTTATTATATGCCTCTTCAATTTCTTTATTCTTTTCATAATCAAAAACATCGTCTACGCCGTTAGGTATTATCTCATCATTCTTTTGTTTTACAAAAGGATATCCTATGTCAAGTCGCGTAAAAGTATCTAAAAACTCTAAACCTTTATCGCTCGAGACTTCGATGGAAAGATTATCACCTCTATCCTCTATCGTAGTTCTGGCCTCATCTCCATAAATCTCATTCAGTAGGCTCGCCGTACCCAAGGCCATAAGGACATCGGCATAAGTATTGGTCTCCCTTGGGATTTTAAAACAAAGTCTCTGGCTCATTTCAGGCTCCAATCTTAGATGTTGCTCTTTGGTCAGCTAATCGAATGATTCTTACTGATAACCAGTATAGGAAAATTCCATTATCTATTTCGCTAATTTTTAAATACTGCCTGAATGAATCGATTACATCCTTGTTTGGTGTTTCGCTAATTTCCATATCCCCTAAGTCAATCTCCAACGTCTTCATAGCATCATTTAATACGTTTTTCGCTTGCGGAATCAGCTCAAACGGTTGAAGATTAGATGTCCTAGGCCCATGATGCCTGGCTATAGCTGCCATGATGCCAATTGCCATATTTTGTGTATCGTCGCCGTCGCCAAGCATAGTTTGACTTCCTTTAAATATCATTGTAAAAACTGCATATGCTCCCTCTGCAGCATGCGGACCTTTCTGTATCTTCAGCTCCTGCATTCTTATCCAATCTTTGACTGGATCGTAAGTCGTATGGGCTAAGGGCAATCCTTTGATAAATTGCTCTGCATTTGGATTTGAAATTCCTTGCCATCTGTTCATAGCGCCCTGCCACCTGACGCTTAATTTTCCAGTATCATGAAGAGCACAAGCAAGAAGGATCATCTTCTCAATGGAATGATTTCTGTCCAGCCTCATCTTTTTGGAGAGTTTCATTATTCCTTTATCAGAGAGAGGAATTAAAGATCTTGCCTCTGCGATGACGCGATGGGTATGTTCCTGGAAGGATTCGCAAGAATATTTATAGCTTTTATACGGGGATTTTTTATTTAGGATAATGCACCTCGTCCCCTCTTCACCAAATATCAGGCCAACTTCCTGAGAATACCTGGCAAATTTGGGATTCAATGCAACCAGCCAGGAAATATCTCGGACAGATTCCACCTTTTCCCATTTTACGCCTTTGAACTCTTCATCATCGCTGAAGATAGGAATCTTGAAGATCCAATCATCTGCACCCTTCTTTTTCAACTTGTATAATGTTGATCTCGGAACAGATAGCATCTCGGGCCATGAAATCTCCAAATTTTCGCTATGAGGATTTGGAGTGAGAATAATATTAACGCTGTCCACCTCTCTTATCAGCTTTTGAATGCTGGAAGAATGACCGTGATCCATTGCCTCATTCACTTCACCGCGACGATTCTGAAGAGAATCAATTAGCCTTGAATCATCAAGAGGAGCATGAACTCGTTCAACCAAATCCTTCTCAAAATCTGGATCAAGCTCTTTTTCTCTGAAATTCTTTATCTCTTTTCTGGTAGCATCAACTTCATTTTTAGGGTAAGGAAGTGGATTAGATGGATCCTCTATTTCATGAATGAATACATTACCCGTTCCTGAATACCTTGCACATCGCCCAGCACGCTGGATAAGAGAATTTGCGGGAGCTAACTCGGTATGCATCGTATTGCACGAAATATCAATTCCTGCTTCAACAACTTGGGTTGAAACCAGTATTGCATTTACATCCTCAGATCTTTTACCAAACCAAAGCTGCAGATTCTTCTCTATCTCGCTCCTATCCCTCTTAAAAAAGCGACTGTGCAGAAGAGCTATTTTCGTATCTGCATTTATGAGCTTTTCCTTGAGCTCTGAATAGATTTGTTGGGCTTTATCTACTCTATTACATATGACCAACGTCTTTTGTCTGTGATTCTTGATTACTGTGTCTGAGGATATCGGACTATTTTCAAATGAATAAACTCTGCTCCTTTTCTCATAGCCGGGTACGCTCTTTAACTCATTTATGCTACAGGTTATGGGTTCAGCCTTTATTTGCTTTGCCAGCCATTTCTGCGTGGGCTCAGTCAAAGTGGCAGTCATAACAAAAAACTGGGCCAAGCCCTCGAATCTATTCATCATCTCTGTTGCAGTTAAGAATGATCTTTGAAACTCCATCAGATGTACTTCATCAAATACAATTAACGACCCAATTATTGCACCTATATTTATATTTCCGAGTCTATCTGGAAGCGATACGGGCAATGTTAGATAACCAGATAGCAGTTGATCAATAGTTGTGAAAATTATATCTCCTTCAAAAAAGTGATCGTTTTGGAGTTCTCCCGTCTGTATTGTTATGCAAATCTCCGAATCTCTGTCTTCGCCGCTCCTTTTCTCAGGATCTTCTACTACACAAAATCCGGCCTTTTCGGCTGTCTGTATTGTCGAATTATAAAGGTCAAAAGCCAAAGCACGCATAGGTAAAGCGTAGATTATTCTATCCGCCATTTTCTCATTATTTTTTCTGAGATATAGATAAGGCATAATAACTGATAGAGTTTTTCCTGAGCCAGTGGGGGCTCGAAGAACTACGGATTTTCCACGATCAAGCAATGAGAAGACCTTCTCTTGATATGGATATGGGCAATAACTTGTGATTTCCTTGAAGAAGGAAGCGTATCCGTCAATCATTGATGGTTTCAGCATTGCACTCCAATCCTGGCCTCAAATGAACCCATAGCACTTTAAACTTTTTCCTTGCCATCCGAAAGTAATATCCCCTATGAAACCAATATTTCTCAAATGTCTCGCATCATCCTCTCTGACCGGGGGACATTCTTGGGCAAATCCAGCGAGCAGTTTCGCATCACTAGAAAGGATCTGCCCGATGTGCTCGTGCCTGCTCGGGGAGTGGAGCAGATATTGGTGCTGGGCAGCGGAATCTCTGTCTCCTCCGATGCCATTCAGATGGCAGACGAGCTGGGTGTCGAGGTGGTCTTCGCCAGCTACTATGGCAAGCCCATGGCCAGGCTCATCCCGGCAAGCCTGGGAGGAACAGTGAAGACCAGAAGGGAGCAGTACAATGCCTATAACGACTCCCGCGGAACCAACCTGGCCAGATCCTTCGTCCGCGGCAAATTGAAAAATCAGGCCTCCCTCTTAAAATCATTCGCAAAAAAGTGGAAGGGCGAAAGGCAGGACCTTTGGGGAGAGTTCCGCAATAATTCTAATCAGATAGAGGAGCTCATCCCCAGGCTCAATCTCATAAAAGGGAAGGTGGATGATGTCCGGGGAGAGATCATGGGAGTGGAGGGAATAGGGGCGGAGATCTACTGGAGGACCTGGGCCAAGCTGATCCCAGATGACTGGAGCTTCCCCGGCCGAGACTACCCTGCAGCCAGGGACCAGATCAACTCTCTCTTGAACTTCGGCTACTATCTCCTGGAGCAGGAGGTCTGGGCAGCAATCCTTTATGCAGGACTGGACCCCTACGCCGGCTTTCTTCATGCCGACCGGCCAGGCAAAGAAAAGCTGGTCTACGACATGATGGAGGAGTTCAGGCCCCTGGTGGTGGACAGGGTGGTGGTGAGCCTAGCCAGGGAGATGCGGCAAGGCCACTTTCAGGATGACTGCCGCATGACTAAGGACGGCATAAAGATTGCCTCCAAGGCATTCTATGGCCGACTGGACGAGAGAATAACCTACCGAGAGAAGAGCCAGATCCTGAGAAACATCATCCGTTCTCAGGCATCATCTGTTGCTACCTTCCTCCGCGGAGAGAGGCCATGTTACGAGCCATTCACCCCAAGATGGTGATGGAGTTCGTGATGATTCCTGGGAGGTGCCAGTGGATACCATAATCATCTACGATATCAGTGATAACAGCCTGAGAGCCAGGGTGGCCAAAGTTCTGCTGGACTTCGGCTGCATCCGCATCCAGAAGAGCGCCTTTTGGGGCATCATGAACCACAACACCAGAGAAAAGCTTCGCCTGCGGCTGGAGAGAATGATGCACGAAAAGGAGGGAAACATTCAGTTCTATCCGATGTGCAGCAAATGTTTCTCCCTCAAAGATAGCATCGGCGAGATCTATGAGGTCGAGGAGGAGGACGTGTCCGTCTTTTAGCCATGAGAGAAAGCGAAGACAAGCAGAGACAAGTGAAGGCAAGTGATGGCAAGTGAAGAATCGTGAAGGAAGGATATGAGAGATGATCACAGTAAGCGACGTGAAGCAGTACCTTTACTGTCCAAAGATAATCTACTTCGACCATGTCCTTCACATTCCCAAACCTCCTGACCAGAAGCTGCAAACGGGCATAGAGATGCACGATTCAATCACCGCCAAAGAGAAGCGCCGCAAGGGAGCGATCTTCTACGATCCGGAGCTGGACCAGGCAGAGAAAATGTTCAGGGTGGAAATGGAAAGCAGCACCCTCGGCCTGAGAGGGGTCTTAGACTACCTGGTGAGAACCAACCGGGAATTCATACCTGTAGACTACAAGTTCGGCCAATCCCATAAGGGAAGCATCCACCTGAACCACAAGTATCAGCTTGCCGCCTATGCCCTTCTGGTAGAAGAGAGCTTTAAGACCATCGTCCGACGGGGCTTCATCCATTACAGTAGGGATCAGAAAAATGTGCAGATTGACTTTGGCGATGAGATCCGCAGACGCACTCTGAAGATGATCGAAAAAATAGCTCAGATAATTGAGGATGAGATTGAGCCAGCAGGAACCAGGAATTCCGCTCGATGCATAGACTGCGAATATAGAAAGTACTGTGTTGGAAATATTTTGCCCAAACCACATACAGAGAAATAATATAATTATTCCAATACATTATTGGAGGGTGCATGTATTTCTTTTCCGAAGAAGAACGCAAATATCTCTTAAAAAAGCTTATTCCGAGCACACGAGAGAGAGGAATAGCAGAGGACCTCAGGGGCTGGAACTGGCACTGCTCTGAGCTATCGCCGCCACATGATATACTGATGCCCGTCTGGGAGGTCTCTGACAGGTACTGCGAGACCGGTCGGGACACTTATCTGAGACATGTGCAGAAGGTCAGCGTCCCGGCCAGCGAGGAGATGGTGGCAGGGCGCATCTACCATCAGGCTATGGCAGAGCTTTATCCCACTGCCAAGAGGCTCATCTACAAAGAAGGCATGAGCATCTGTGCCGAGCTGCCAGGTATCTTGATGGAACGGCTTGATGACGCCATAGTTGAAGCTAATGAGCAGCTCTCGCAAACAAAATTCTCACCCTCTGCAGAGGCCGGCCAAAGCGTCAGCGATAACCTGAGAAAGCTCTGGTCATTCGAGGTGAGCAGAATAGTTTCTTCCATCTTTGCCTATCTTGCCAAATATAAATACCTCAGCGATGATTCTCTGATCAATCATGCTCTGCCTTTTGTTGTAGAGCACAAGCTCGATGGTAAGTACTTGGGCTTAAGCCGCAACCTCTCTGCTGATGCCATCAATATGGGCGGGATGCTGATATGCGATCTGAAGACCGGGCAGAAGAGGGACTTTCATCGGCTCTCTGCCACCGGCTATGCCTTGGTCTACGAGAGCCTTTATGAGGTTCCCATCAACATCGGCTGCACAGTCTACCTGAGCTTCCCAAAAAATCACCCCACACCTCATATCGAGAGGGATTTCTTCATCATCAGCGATGAGGTCCGTCAGTGGTTCATTGAGGAAAGGGACAGCAAACAAGACCTTATATTTTATGAGCGCGATCCTGGAAGGTGCCCAAATCCAGGAAGCTGCAGGTACAGAGAATTCTGCTTTTAGCAGTAAACAGAGCAACTATGGCACTTCGTCCTGGCTATGGGTTTGTAGTTTAACCTCGTCAATTGTTGTTATCCAAGCCACCCCGGCGTTGAGGGGGCCAGGGCACTACCGCGCGTTTTTTTTCGCGCGCGACGCCACTGAAAAACAGCCTTCTCCAGTCATATCGTCCACAATACAGATCGGACTTTGGAAATCAACTGCATATTCTGACACGATTTCCCCAAAGAAAAGGAGAGGATAGCAACCAGAGGGACAAGGACCGGCGGATTTGCGGTAGAAGAGGCGTTGGCTGAGGCAGCGATGGAAATCAGCGAGTTCCAAGAGGCGGTAGAATCCGCAGCACAGACTACTCCAGGCTTTGGAGCACTGCTGGTTCTAGCCATGATCAGTCTGGGGATGGCAGGTGCCCGGAGGAGACGGAAATAGATTTGGCTCCTCGCTATTTATTATTGGTGAACTTAAATCACAAATTCTCTGTCTCTGCGCTTATGAGGTGAACCGCGATCCTCTGACCCAACTTGAGAGGCGCAGAGAGACAGAGGCTGCAATATCTGCCAGGCCAGCACACATAATTCAGCAAAGAGCCGAAAATCTGTTACTATACCAAAATTGTAAAAAGTGGCAACGATCAAAAGGGAAAAGGCTGTCCCTAAACGCAAATTAGATATACGTTGGAATGAGTTAGCAAGCAGAGATAATGATCACTGCCGTTCTTCCAGGATGGCAGTAATTATGGACTTGGATGTGAACAGTTTGGCTGATCGTGCAGCAGTCTTCATCGATGGTGCGTATCTGACTAAGATTTTGGATGTTGATTTCGGGAAGCCGAAGATCGACCTCGCCCGTTTTTCTGACATTCTTTGTGGCAACTATGAGCGTCTTCGGACCTATTATTATAATTGCATGCCTTACCAGAGCTGTCCCTCCACTGACGAGGAGAGCCGCAGGTTTGCCTCCATGGACAAGTTCGTCTATACTCTGCGAAAGCTCCCCAGATTCGAGGTTAAGCTGGGGCGGCTGGGCCGGGTGGGAGGAGAGTTTGTGCAAAAGAGGGTGGACATCGCCCTGGCCGCGGACCTGGTCCGGCTGAGCTGCGGGCGGATGATCGGAAAAGCGGTTATCGTCACTGGGGACAGCGATTTTCTCCCCGCCATCGAGGCGGCAAAGGATGCAGGCGTCCTGGTGACCCTATTTTACTCAGAGAGCTCTATTCACGATGAGCTCCTGTCCGCAGTGGACGAGAGAACTCCCATCGATCAGGATCTGATAGATCTGGTGGCTCGATAGAGGAATCGAGCAGTATGATTTGCTCTGATGTCTGGATAGAGAGCCAAATTCCATTTATGTGAAAAGATATGTACATAAGCAATTGGCCAATACAAATATCAGTGTGATATAAAATGGACATCCTGGCCATAAACGGAAGCCCTCACATGAACGAGGGAAATACGGCGAAGATCTTGAATCCATTCCTGGAAGGCTTGAAGGAAGCGGGAGCAAATGTTGAGCTGATCTATTCCTGGAAGCTGAACATAGAGCCCTGCAGCGGAGACATGAGCTGCTGGTTTGTGAATCCCGGCACCTGCGCCAAAGACGATGACATGAAGACCATCCTCCCAAAGATCAAAAATGCAGATGTCATCGTCTGGGCCAGTCCGGTCTATTATTCGGGAATTACCGGCCCTCTTAAGACTCTGATGGACAGACAGCTACCGGCCTATGTGATGGGCCAACCCAGATCAAAGATGCAAAAAGCGGTTCTCGTCTCCACCTGCTCCGCCTGGGAGATTTCCATGTTCGATCCGCTTCTTGTGCAGATGAAGGCCATCTACGACAACCCACAAGATGGCTGCGAGTTTGCCGGCGCGCTTCTCAGGCCCATGGCAGAGGGCATGAATGAAATGATAAAAGCCGGTGAGACAGCACTGATCGAAGGCATCTTCAAGGCAGCAAAGCAGGCTGGCCACCAGCTGATAAAAGACGGCAGGATCTCAGAGGATATGGAGAAGGCGGTGAGCAGAGAGCTGATGCCCAGGGATGCTTACTACAGAGCTGCTCAAGAGATGATCGAACAGATGAGGACCAGCCAATAGATTGCTAATACCCTTCTGAAGTGTGCTCTCGAAAGGATCAAATCCTTGTACGTCTTTAGCCCCCGAGGAAGAAGGTATGATCATGAAGGTTCTTGTCAGTGATTCATTAGCAGAGGACGGCGTGAAGAGACTGCAGTCGGGTGCTGATGTCGATGTTATCACCAACCTCTCTCCAGAGGAGCTCATCCAGAAGATCCCAGACTACGATGCCCTGGTAATCCGTAGCGGAACCAAGGTAACGGCTGATGTCATCAATGCCGCGAAAAGGCTCAAGGTAATAGGCAGAGCCGGTGTGGGCATAGACAATGTGGATGTAGAGGCCGCGACCAAAAAGGGGATCATCGTTCTCAATACCCCCGGCGGAAATACCATCTCCGCAGCCGAGCACACCATCGCCATGATGCTGGCCCTGGCCAGGAACATACCCCAGGCAAACTCCGCCCTGCACCAGGGCGAATGGAATCGCAAGAAGTACACAGGCGTCGAGTTCTTCAACAAGACCCTGGGCGTCGTCGGTCTGGGCCGGGTGGGAGCAGAGGTTGCCACCCGCATGAAGTCCTTTGGCATGCGAATCTTAGCCTATGACCCCTTTGTGACTGAAGAAAAGGCCCAGCAGATGGGGCTGACCCTGGCGAACCTGGAGACCGTTCTGCGTGAGGGCGACTTCATCACCGTCCATACTCCCCTTACCAATGAGACCCGCAACCTGATCGACGATGACGAGTTCAAGATCATGAAGGACGGGGTTCGCATTGTGAACTGCGCTCGAGGCGGGATCATCAACGAGGCCGCTCTTGCCAAAGCTGTGGCTGAAGGAAAGGTTGCCGGAGCGGCGGTCGATGTCTTCACCAAGGAACCTCCCACCGGAAATCCCCTGCTCGGGCAGGAGAGAATCATAACCACTCCCCATTTGGGAGCTTCTACCGCCGAGGCCCAGGTCAATGTCGCCTTAGCAGTGGCAGACCAGATCCTGGCCATAGCTAAAGGCGGACTGCCCACCAATGCCATCAACATGCCTGCCATATCACCGGAAACGCTGGCGGTCATGGAGCCTTATATGATGCTGGCCGAGAGGATGGGATCGCTGCTCGGACAGATGGTTGGCAGCGGTTTTGAGAGCTTGGAGTTGATCTATAGCGGAACCATTGCCGAGAAGGATACAAGACCCGTGACCATATCAGCCATCAGGGGTCTTTTGGGCTGCCTGATGGGAAAAGACAGCATCAACTTTGTCAATGCCACCACGACGCTCAAAGAGATGGGCGTGAAACTTCTGGAGAGCAAGACCGAGTCTATCAATGGATACAGCAATGCCATAACCATGAAGCTCACCAAGAATGGCGTGATCAACATGGTTCAGGGCACGGTCTCAGGAAACAAGGAGAAGCGCATTGTGCAGCTTGATCTCTACCGGACCTATATCCCCACAGAGGGTGACATGGTGATAGCAGTCATAGATGACAAGCCGAATATCATTGGGCCTTGCTGCGTGGTTTTGGGTGAGGGCAATATCAACATCGGCTCAATGCATGTGGGGCGTATGGACGAGGGTCAACCTCAGCTCATGGTACTGAGCGTCGACCAGATGGTACCCGATGATTTGATGAAAAGGCTATTGCAGGTTCCAGGGGTGAAGAACGCCAAGATGGTGGAGCTGTAAAGCCGACGAAAGCAAGAAAGGAGATGTCGGATGATATTAGATGCAGCAGAGGTTCTTGAGAGAGTGAGAAGGGATAAGCCCCTGGTATGCCACCTGACGAACTTCGTCACCATTTACGATTGCGCCAATATCGTCAAAGTCTTTGGGGCCTCTCCGGTAATGGCACATGCCAGGGAAGAGGTAGCCGATATGGCAAAGATAGCCTCTTCTCTGGTCCTGAATATCGGCACCCTCACCACGGAATTCGTTGATGCCATGCTGCTTGCCGGAATTAGCGCTAATGAGAAAAAGATACCCGTGGTCCTTGATGTCTGCGGCGCCGGAGCGACGAGGTTCCGGGACGAAAAATGCCAGGAGATCTTAGATGCAGTCGAAGTAAGCATCATCAAAGGCAACTCGTCCGAGGTCGCCCGCATCGCAGGAGAGGATGTCAAAACCAGGGGAGTTGATGCCGCAGATATCGAATCAAACCTGCTGGGGGTGGCCCATTCTCTTGCCGGGGAGCGAGGTTGCACTGTGGTCATCACCGGCAAGGATGATATCGTGGCCGATATGAAGAGAGCGATATGGGTGCATAACGGCCACCCCATGATGGCCAATGTAGTGGGCACAGGGTGCATGGCCACATCGGTGATTGGAGCATTTGCGGCCGTCGAAACTGATCATGTCGTTGCTTCCGTCTCCGGGCTGATCTGCTATGAGGTGGCAGCAGAGATCGCGGCCCTGGTTGCGGCGGGACCGGGATCGTTCAAGGAGAACCTTTATGATGCAGTCTACAACCTGGATTCCGAGACCATAAGGAGAATGCAGAAGATCGAGTTGGGAGAAGATCGCATTGCATAATTTGGCAGATTAGATGAATCAATGAGCAGAGGATTGAAGGGTGAAGGGATACTATTTCATTACCGATTCGAGATTGAGCCGGGCGGGGAACATCAGCGATGTGATGGAGGCTGCTGCCTGCAAGGTTGAGGCAGTGCAGTACAGGAATAAGAATGCTGAAACCCGGGTGATGTATGAGGAGGCCCTGCATCTGAGAAAGATCTGCCGGGATCTGACCTTCCTGATAAACGACCGAATAGACATCGCTCTTGCCGTGGGCGCAGATGGCGTCCATCTGGGCCAGTCGGACATGCCCTGCACCACTGCCCGCAAGCTGCTGGGGCAGGAGAAGGTCATAGGGGTGACAGTCCATAACCTGAAAGAAGCAGTGGAAGCAGAGAAGGCTGGGGCTGACTATCTGGGGGTCTCCCCGATATTCCAGACGGCGACGAAATCCGATGCAGGAAAGCCTGCCGGAATCGCTCTCATCGAGGAGATCCGGCGGAAGGTTGACATCCCTCTCATCGCCATTGGAGGAATCAACCATTCCAATGCTCCTGCAGTCATCAGGGCGGGAGCAGACGGCCTGTGCGCGATATCCTGCGTCGTCGCCAGCGATGATGCGACTGCCCAGATCAAGAGGTTCCAGGATCTGTTTTGAGCGATTTGTTGCTCGATTCTTAATACCCTGGCTTAACCCTCTTAGGATGAATTACCACTTTGGAGCTTTCAGTTCTCGATCTCTATTCCATGTCTCTGGAAAAACTCAATCAATGCCTCTTCCACCACCTGGCTTTGAGCATGCATATTGCCTTTGGCTTTTACCGTGAAGAGCTTCAAGGTCTTGGCCACCGGCTCAGATAATGTCAATGTGGTCTTTGGCATTAAATTGTTTATTAGTTTTTTAGTTTATATAGATATTGGTACTTTTAATCCTATATATCCTGGTTGTTTATTGGAGCATTCGACAATTTGACCGCGATCCAACTATGCGCGAGGGTTGAAAGGCAAAGCCCTTATAGGCATCCGAATTCCTGGTAAGTCAAATACATCCATCCGGGTCAAAAAAAATGGTATCCTTAGATTCACTTCCTCATCTTCCCGGCTGCTACATATTCCGGGACAGCCCTGAAGACAGGGGTAATATCATATACGTGGGCAAAGCCAGAGACATCAAAAAAAGGGTTGCCAATTATTTTCAGAAGCAGAACCACAGCCCAAGGACGGCGGCCCTGGTGGCAGCCATAAAAGGGGTGGACTTCATAGTCACAAATACTGAGGTCGAGGCGCTTCTCTTGGAGAACACCCTCATCAAAAAGCACCAGCCCCGCTATAATATCAAGCTCAAGGACTCCTCTCGTTATGCCTCAATTCATCTGACCGACGAAGAGTTCCCCCGGATCAGAATCTCCCGCAAAGCCCAGGGCCCGGGCTCATTTTATGGTCCCTTTGTATCCGCCAAAGAGAGGGGATTTGTCTATCAGATAGTTCGCAAAGCCTTCGGCCTGCGCACCTGCAAGCGCCTACCCAAGAGGGCGTGTCTTCGCTATCATCTCGGCCACTGCTCAGGCCCCTGCATAGGCAAGATTACGAAGAAGGACTACCAGGCAAGGGTCCAGAGAGCTAAATCCGCCCTGAGCGGCAGAACAGCTGAGCTGATCAGCTCTATGAAAGAGGAGATGACGGGCCGGGCCAATCGGCAGGATTTCGAACGGGCCATAGAGTTGAGGGATGAGATCAATGCCCTTGAGCGGCTTTCGGAGCGGCAGAGGGTAGAGCAGAACCGCAAGTACGACCAGGACGTCATCAGCTACTTGATGGATAAAGAAATCGTCTATCTCATGCTCTTCAAGGTCTATCGGGGCACACTGGCGGGAAAAGAGGAATACCAGTTTCCCTCCAGCGAGGACTTTCTGGAGGAGTTCGTTGTGCAGTACTACTCGGAAAACGAGCCTCCAGAGGAGCTGATCGCCCCGGAGCCATTCGATGATTCTCTGGAGGAATTTCTGGCTCACCTGAAGGGTAAGAAGGTTCGGGTCACCGTCCCCAAGCAGGGGGAGAAAAAGGAGCTTCTCTTGCTCGCCCAAAAGAACCTGGAGATCAGCGTCTTCGGCGATCGGGCAAAGCTAGTAGCTCTGCAAGAGGCATTGCACCTGCCCAAAAAGCCCGAGGTCATAGAGTGCTTTGATATCTCCCACCTGGCCGGCTCATTCGCCGTGGGCTCGATGGTTCAGTTCCGGAGCGGCAAGCCGGATAAAAGCAACTATCGCCGCTTTAAGATCAGGGATGTTCAGGGTGGAGACGACTTCGCCTCCATCGCCGAGGTGGTGCGCAGGCGTTACTCCCGGCTGAAGGAGGAGAACAAGGAGCTTCCGGATCTGATTGTCATCGATGGAGGCGCAGGCCAGCTCAGCTCAGCCTTAAAGGAGCTGCGGGAGATGAGGGTTAAGGTCCCCATCATATCTTTGGCCAAAAGAGAGGAGGAGATCTATGTGCCCGGGCTGGAAGGGCCACTGGATATAAAGAAGAATGAAAAAGCATCGCTCTATCTGCAGGAGATCAGAGATGAAGCCCACAGGTTTGCCATCGCTTATAACAGATTGCTTAGGAAGAAGGCATTGACAGAGTGAAGAGGGTTAGCCCGGCCCCAGGTTCCCTCTATCCCGCAGTCCGAAAAGGAGGATAGATAAAGGAGAGCCATCCGTGGCAACCTCCTTCATCGAACTGCAATCACAGCATAGATCATGAATCCCACCTCATTCGCTTATCGTTATCCAGGCGTCGAGGATTGCCTCTGCCTCGTCGCGGTAGGCATTCATCACATAATCTATTCCTGAGACCCGGGCCGCCTCCTCAGTGAGCGCCATCAGATCCTTTCGGGAGACGGTAGAGAGACGGAAGTTCCTCGATCCGGCCATAAGCTGCTGCATTCCCGTCTTGAACTTCTGGCAATAGGTGTAAAGGGCCACTGCTCCACAGGGGATATCCTTCATATCATTGCCATACTTGGCATGAAGATCCTCGTAGGAGACGAATATCTCCTCCGGCCGGCTGCCGTACTTGGAGACGCTGGCCGGCAGCTCTCCTTTCTCGAGCCATTTGCCGATGTTCTTTCCTACCATTCCCGGAATCATCAGCGCCCGGCCCATGCATATCGCTTTTACGAAGGGCGCGCCCATGGCAATGGACTTGAAGACACCATCCTCAGTGGAAAAGCCGCCGGCCATAGCGATATCTGGCACCTTCTTCCCCCGACGGGATAGCTTGGTGGCAAACTCATAGACCAGCGCCTGCAGGTAGAAGGTGGGAATGCCCCATTCGTTCATCATCGGCCAGGGGCTCATGCCCGTACCTCCAGGGGCACCATCGATGGTGAGAAGGTCGATCTTGGCCTCAGCTCCATAACGGATGGCCATGGCCAGCTCAGCCATGCTGTAGGCCCCTGTCTTCAGGGTGATGCGCTTGAATCCCAGGCCGCGAAGCCGGTCAACCTCATCGAAAAAGCCATCCCTGGAGACGAAGCCCAGGCGAGAGTGCCTCTCGAACTCCTTTATCGCTCCGGACTTGTAGGCCATCTGCACCTCCAGGTTCCCTGGATCGGGCTGAACCATATAACCCCTGGACTTCAGTTCCAGGGCTCTTTCCAGGCGGTCCACCTTGATCTCCCCGCCGATGCACTTAGCTCCCTGGCCCCACTTCAGCTCTATTGTCTCCAGGCCGTGCCGGGAAGAGACATACTCTGCCACCCCCAGGCGGGTGTCCTCTACATTCATCTGCACCAGGATCTCTCCCCAGCCCTCATGGAAGCGCCTGTAGGTCTCGATCCTCCGGTCCATCTCCGGAGACCTCTGCACCTGACCATGACCATCCAGCACCAGCTCGGGGTCCACTCCGCAGACGTTCTCCCCGCAGACGATGGTGATGCCGGATATAGCGGCACCGATGGCGAAGTGCTCCCAGTTCTTCCGGGCGATATCCGTAGACCCCAGAGCACCGGTGAATATGGGAAGCTTCATCGAAACCTTGTCAGACCAGCCATATTCGGTGGAGACATCCACATTGGGAAAGATGGACGTGTCCGGTCCCGGTTCCACCCCCTCGGGAAGGCCGAAGGCTCCCACGGCATAACCCTGGATGTTGAGGTGGGAATAGTCGAGGGGGTAGTTCTTGTCCGCTCCAGCGGTCATATCTCCGAATGGTCCTGGATACAGCACCTCTCTTCCCCTGAAAGAGGCCAGCCAGGTCTCGCAGCCACCTTTGCAGCCATCTATGCATCTGGTGCAGATTCCTGACATCGGCACCACATTTCTTGATCGGTTGAATGTTCCTGTTGCTTCATTGGCATTCGGTCTTCTTAGATTCATCCTTGATACCTCTGATTATAAATATGCAGACTGCTTGGCTTATTCATTAAAAAAAATAAAATTTATTGGCGCTCAAACAAACACTTTATCCGGCCTTTCTATTCTGGATCTCACTGGCAGCAAGCTGTTATTTGCTGCATCTTTCTCAGATAGATGCATCTCATGAAGCCTCCAGAAGGGCTCCGGGCTCCTCAGCCTCTCATCAATTCCCTCTTCCGGCAAAATCAGATCCCAGGGCTTCATGCACAGCCTGAAAATATTCGTATTCATCATTGCGCTTGCTTTTGGCGAATAACCTGCCCATGTGGTCCAGCCTCTTGCTCTCATGATCCATTCACCTGAGCAAATCTCTCTCTGGCCTTTACTTAGTTATTTTTGAGAATTGATCATAATTATTCATATCATAAATCTTATGAATATTTCGTAAAACATCATAATAAAAAATTGGTATATGTAAGATGCCCGAGAAATCAAAGGCACGGGGATAACGAGGGCGGGGATGAGCATATGCTAGCGGACTGGACTCATAAATGAAAAAAGCGAAAAAGAGCAGATACAATTATATTCCCTGAGGGATTGAGAAAAGCTCCATGCCAGGCAAAATCTCCCACAGCTATGCATTTCGCGGCTCAGAAAAACCGCTTATTGGAAAGACCATTGGGGATATGTTCGACGAGATTGCTGAGAAATATCCGGATAATGATGCACTTGTCTCCATTCACCAGGGAAAGAGATACACCTATCGCGAGCTGCAAAAGGAGCTAAACCGGACGGCAAAGGGATTCATAGCTCTGGGGCTGAAGAAGGGCGACCGCCTGGCCATATGGGCGACGAACATAGCAGAATGGATCATCACCCAGTATGCCACTGCCAAAGCGGGAATCATTATGGTGAACATCAACCCCGCCTACAGGACCCATGAGCTGGAGTATTCCCTCCGCCAGTCCGAGGCTCAGGTCCTCCTCCTCATGGACCGGTTCAAGAGCTCGGATTACGTCAAGATGTTCTATGAGGTATGCCCTGAGGCCCAAACCAGCAAACCGGGAGAGATCCACTCCGAGAAGCTGCCCTTCCTGAGAACAGCTGTCCTGATCAGGGGAGAGAAGCAATCCAGCATGTACACCTGGGAGGAAGTGCTCCGCATGGGAGAGGAGATTCCAGATGAGGTTCTGGCGGAGAGGCAGGCGAGCCTTGACTTCGACGATCCCATCAACATTCAGTATACATCGGGCACGACAGGATTTCCCAAGGGCGTGGTCCTGACCCACCATAACATACTGAACAACGGCTACTTCATCGGAGAGTGCATGAAATTCACGGAAGAAGACCGGCTATGTATACCGGTCCCATTCTATCATTGCTTTGGCATGGTTCTCTCCAATATGGCCTCTGTGACTCACGGGACCGCCATGGTCCTGCCGGCAGAGCACTTCGACCCCGTATCCACCCTTTCCGCGGTAGAAAAGGAGCGCTGTACCGCGGTGCATGGAGTTCCCACCATGTTCGTGGCTGAGCTTGAGCACCCCGATTTCAGCAAGTTCGATCTTAGCAGCCTGCGCACGGGAATCATGGCCGGATCGCCCTGTCCCATTGAGTTCATGAAAAAGGTGAGCACCCTGATGAACATGCGTGAAGTGGTGATAACCTACGGCCAGACCGAGTCCTCCCCAGGGATCACCATGTCATCCACCGATGACTCCCTGGACCTGAGGGTCTCGACTGTGGGAAAGCCCATGCCCCATACAGAGATGAAGATCGTGGATCCGAAGACGGGAAAGATCGTTCCCCGTGGGGAGACGGGCGAGATCTGTGCCCGAGGCTATATGATCATGAGGGAATACTATAACAATCCCGTGGCTACGGAGCAGTGCATAGACGAAGAAGGCTGGCTGCATACCGGAGACCTGGGGACGCTGGACGAGAACGATTACTGCAAGATAACCGGCAGGCTCAAGGACATGGTGATTCGAGGAGGAGAGAACATCTATCCCCGAGAGATCGAGGAGTTCCTCTATACTCACCCCGCCATCAGCGATGTGCAGGTGATCGGCGTTCCGGACAAGAAGTATGGCGAGGAGCTGATGGCCTGGATCAAGCTTAAGAATGGCGCATCTGCCAACCAGGAGGAGATCAAAGCCTTCTGCAAGGGCAGAATCGCGCACTTCAAGATTCCCAGGTACATCAAGTTCGTGGACGATTTCCCCATGACGGTCAGCGGAAAGATTCAGAAGTACAAGATGAGAGAGGATTCGATCAAGGAGCTGGGTCTGGAGGAGGCGGCGGAGATGAAGACGGCCTGAGCGGGGGGGTGGACGCTCTTTTACTCCTCAATTTTTGAGCCCTCGGTGGCCCATATCTATTTCTCTTCTCGACATCATTCATCTCATCAATTCACCTAAATCATAGAATATATCATCCGTTCCATCATCATTCTAGCGTTTATATTTCAATATCTATATTCGATGCCTTGAATCTGCAAAACGTACTTATAATTATGTAGAGGACTTAACTGCAGGCAGTGCTTGAAGAACTCTGCAGCATTGCAGAGTTAACATCAGGGTGAAAAAGGATGGCACTATCTCTTCGCTTGGCTACGGGGGAAATCAGAACATATAGAACCAGCTATCCAAGCTGGGGAGAGAACCCTTCCTATCATACAGAATGTGGCAAGCTCTGGCCAAATTGTCCAGAGCAAAAGGAGGAGTGCGATCATCTGGAATGCGCTCTTAGGGCGGCTAAAAAAGAAGCCACCCAATGCCTCATGTTCCTGGTATTCTGCCTCTTGATTTCTATCGTGGGCAGAGCAAGTTTATTAGGGATTATCTCCGAAGGCGGCTGGTTAATCTTAATTCTGATATTCAATGTATTGATCTTTATATTTATGATTTATGCCCTCTATAAGGAGAGGCAGGAGATGAATGAGTTGAGTGAATACAAAAATAGAGGTACAATTGGAGGAATTAAGGCTTTTAAGATTTAGGCCGCACATATTTTCTGCAGACAATAATACCTCTACAAATTTCACTACAAGATCCTCAAGCTACGTCCTTCCGTTTGGAATCATAAGCTAATTGTTATATCTCATAACAAGATACACTGCTTTTCAATAATCGAGTCAATTTCATTTATCTGCAAAAACAGAATGATACTAGAATGACAGGTCGTCAGGAGGCGGAATGAACAGGATAGTTCGGCGAGAGGAGATGGCAGGGGGGAGGATGGTGCTCAATGAGATTGAGGCCCCAAAGATCGCCCGTGTGGCCCAGCCCGGCCAATTTGTGATGCTCAGGGCAAATGAATTAGGGGAGAGGGTGCCGATGACGATCTCGGATGCCAATCCGGAGATTGGGACCATTACCATCATATTCTCCGTTGTGGGCTGGTCCACCGCCCTTTTCAAGACCCTTCAGGTGGGAGACTCCTATCAGAATGTGGTTGGACCCCTGGGCCGGCCTACTGAGGTGGAGGCAGCGGGCACGGCAATTTGCGTTGGCGGGGGCACGGGCGTTGCCGTTCTCTATCCTATTGCCAGGAAGCTCAAAAGCAGAGGAAGCAGGGTGATTAGCATCATCGGAGCAAGAAATGAGGAGCTGATCATCCTGAGACGAGAGATGGAAACAGTCTCCGATGAGCTGCTGGTCTGCACAGATACCGGCACCATTGAACGCAATGCTCTGGTCACCGACCTATTGATGGAGGTGCTGGATAGGGAGACTCCGGATGTGGTGGTGGCTATCGGACCGGTGCCCATGATGAAGAGGGTTAGCGAGATCACCAAGCCCCTCGGGATCAAGACCATAGTTAGCCTGAACCCCATCATGATCGACGGCACGGGAATGTGCGGCAGCTGCCGGGTGGAGGTTGACGGCCAGATGAGGCTGGCCTGTGTGGAGGGCCCGGAGTTCGACGGCCACAAAGTGAACTTCGATCTGCTCATGGAAAGGCTGCAGTCCTTCCAAGAAGAGGAGGTACAGGCCCTGGAGGCTCACGGAGTAACTGAGCTGCACAGCTGCAGAATGGAAGAAGTGATCCGGAAAAAGGAGAGGGAGCTGGAAAAGGACTGAAGAGTGACATAAATCTGCAAAAAGAGCACTCAGCCATCCAGCCGAAACTCCCGCGGCCAAAGACCATCTCCGTTCGAGCGATCAGAGATGATTAGAGCCTCTTCTAAACGGCCCAGAATCATCTCATCCACCTCCGACGTCCTGATCCTGAAGACCTCAGCCAGGATCTCCTTTGCCGTCTCCAGCTCCAGAGCCGCCTGGTCTGCCTGGCGGGAATTGCTGCCGACGGGATACTTCTGGGGGCGGGCCAGCTTTTCCATGATGGATGACAGTGCTTCCATGGAGAACAACTGCTACGTATAAGGTTAAGTACTTTTGCCAAAAAACAATATCTATAAACCATTTTTACATAATAGAAAGTATGAATAAGATACAAATGATGATATGATGGAATTGCTGCCGATCAGGCCTCATGCCAGATAAAAAAAAGAATGCGGCAATTATGTCACATACTCATAATGCCGGTATCCCTGGTGGTCGATCTGGGCCAGAGCGAACTCCCCTGAAGGCCGGATCAGGCTCTCCTTTCTCACTCCCTCATGCAGCAATTCATACTCTTCCAGGGATATTTCCCTTCTCTTCTCCAGCCTCCCAAAAAGGCCCCTTGACGGTACAGAAGAGAACTCCGAGCTGACCCGCGCCGAGAAGACCAGGGCCGAGCATCCGCTTCCGTAAGCCCCAAAGCAAAGCCTCTCATGCGCCCGGAGCTTCTGCAACTCCAGGAGGCTGGCCAGGCCCAGATAGATCGAACCAGTATAGATATTCCCAATGGAACGAGAGAGAGCTGCCGAATCAATAACCCTGGCATTATAAGCCTGCAGAAACTGCCTGGACCGGGCAAAACTCCGGGCATAGCTGGCCAGGTCGTGCTGATAGCTCTCGGGATCATCATAATTTCCAGCCTCGGGCTCCGGTCCGATCTCCGCCTCAACATCCCTCCACCGGCTGCTGTTCTTCCAGTCCTGCCGGAATATGGCGGCGGAAGCATATTCGATCATTCTGGGATAGGGGATATGGAAGAGAAGGTGGTCGATTGAGTCGGTGGTGCACTCCCCATTCTTTGGACTGATTATTCCTTTTCCAGCCGCCTTGGTAGCAAATGATGCAAATGCTCCCTGCATGGCATCGAGGTAACACTGGTTGCTATGCTTGCCATTGACCGTGGCCATTGTGCAGCCTGTCGGGCGGAAGAAGTCGTTTTCATCCCGAGTAAAGCAGCCATAGATCTGCTCTAAAGCGGCAATCCTCGGATTTTTCTTGACCAGCAATGAGACGCTTCCTGCCCCCTGAGTGTATTCTGCAGAGGAGCCCAGTGGGTATTTGGCCACATCAGAGGCTATGACCACCCCGACCCTTTCGCCCTCATCGGCAGCCACCCAGTAGCTGATGCTCTCCAGAGCCAGAGTGGTGCCGATGCAGGCCGACTTGAACTCCACCGTGGAGCAGTGCTGAAATGAGCCAGGGCCATATACCTTCTCCAGCATGCCGATGACATAGGTTCCAATCGCTTTGGCCTCGTCGACCGCAGACTCTGTGCCAACATGAATTTTTCCGATATCCTCAGGCAAAAGGTCGCAGCGGCGCATCAGTTCGAGAAGTGACATGGCGGCCATGGTGGCTGCGTCCTCATGGGCATCGGGAATGGCCATCCTCTCTATTCCAATTCCTCGGGTGAGCTTGCCCGGATCGATCTCTCGCCGGCGGGAGAACTCCCCCTCTAAAGGAAGGTAAAGCTGCGGAATATAGACGGCCAGGTCGTCAATTCCCACCGCCTGCTTGAATGGCGAATGGTCTGAAACTGAATTGCTTCTCGAAGAATTGCCAAAAATGCCGGTCAAGATAGCCTCTCTCCTTTTGGCCAGAGGTTGGAAGGATATTATTTCAGGCTTTTGCTGCTATTAATCGAGAAATATCAGGAAAATATATCAACTAAAAGAGCCAATAATTGATTAAAATTTAAGGAGTGAAGGATATGTCCGGAGATGTATACAAAGTAATAGAGCTAGTTGGGACCTCGACCACCAGCTGGGAAGATGCCGTCAAGACAGTTGTCGACAGGGCAACCAAGACCCTCAGAGACCTTCGCATCGCTGAGGTCAAGGAGCTGGATGTCAGGCTGGATAATGGGAAGATCGCCGAGTACAGGGCGAAGGTCCGCCTCTCGTTCAAGTATGAGGGAGAGAGCGATTAGATCCGGCCAGGTCTATCAATTGAACTGTAATCCGGCAAAAATTGGGCAAGAAAGAGCAAAGAAAATGGCTTGAGAGAATAGGGAAAGCTGGTAGGAGTTCACCCTCATGGGTGGCTCTGGCCCTCCCCTCTGCAGCACATGACCGATTGACTCAAGCCCTGCCGAAGACCTTTTTTAGCAGCCCACCGCTGCTCTGGCTCTTCTTGCTTCGAACTGGCTTCTCGTTCCCAGAGCTTTCCGGGGATTGAGGCCTTGATCGCTTCTCCAGAGCTCTTGCTGGCTGGACGGAGGAGGCTTTCGCCTTCTCCCGGGATACTATCTCGGTGCTGACCCCGCCGTGCCTCGATTTTCTCGGTCGAATGTTGACAGTGATCGGCCTTTCTATCTCATTGCTCACCAGCATAGCCACACCAGCGGGCAACCTCTTGATCTCTTCCTCCAGGTCAGTGGTCATGCCCTCCAGGCCCTTGCTTAACGCCTTGAGGTCATTGGGATTGGTTACCCTCATAATGATCTGGGTGTTGCACTGAGATATGACGTTCTTGTCCACCCTGGCCGGCCTCTGGCTGATGATCATCAGTCCCAGGCCGAACTTGCGCCCTTCAGCGGCAATGGTGCGGACGATATTGGTGGATGCCGCATTTCCTGTCCCCCGCTCGGGAATATAGTTATGCGCCTCTTCCACCACCACCATTCCAGGAGAGATCAGCCTGCGCTTTCGGGCCTCGAAGATATCGGTCAGCAGACGGGCGACGATCATGGCCTGAAGCTCAGGTATGATCCCAGTCATATCGATAACTGCCGCCCTCCCAGGCCTGAGCAACTCGTCGCATGGCGTCGCCGTACCGGAGAAGAGCCCCAGCTCCAGGAGAGACTCCAGCTGGCCCACCAGATTCCACTTCACCTTGGAGTTGCTCCTCACCACCTGCTCTATGATATCCTCCAGGGTGTAGGCATCCGTCTCCGCTCTCAAGGCGCTGATGGCCTCATAGAGCAGTCCCAGCTGGCCGCTGCTGCTGCTCTCATTGGGAATCATCTTCGCCACCTCTCTTGCCGAGAGGTTCAATGAATTGAAGCGAAATGGCCTGTCCGCCCTGGGATTCATGGCCATCTCCCCTGGAGTATAGACAGTGATATCATATCCCCGGGGCTTGACCTTATATTTGCTGAAATCGCCCACGTTGTTCGGCTCTTTCATGGAGGCGTACTCCCCATGAGGATCGATCACCAGCAGTGCCACCTTCCTGTCCAGGAGCTCTTCAAGTATCACAGCTGCTGTATAGGATTTTCCCGAACCGGTCTTTGCCAGAACGCTACAGTGCTTTTGCACCAGGGTATTGGCATCCATCTCCACCCGGATATCGTAGCCTTTCAGCATGCCTATGTACATGTCGCCTTTAGATAGGCCGAGGGTTGCCTTGATCAGCTTCTCATCGGCCAAGAATACCGACTCTCCAGGGCGGGCTGGGCTGGTGGGGAGGCGCAGCTTGCCATTGCTTTCCACGCCAATCACCCTCGACTCAGCGATCATCATCTCTCTGGAGTCGTAGTTCCTGGCTGCATCATTGAGCTGGTTTACGGTATAAGCAGTGTTAGACCTTTTTATGTCCTCAATCTGGGCTAAGATCCACTCCCTGCCATCTCCTTTGGCTTTTATGTATGTGCCCCGTCCAACCTCTTTACTTATGAGAAACTTAAATGCAGTAGGTGTGGTCTCACCAACGATTGTGCCCACAGATCCCTTGACTATCGACCTCAAAGACCATCACCGCGTTCGTGCGCTTCCATGCGCAACACATTCTTCAAAAATTTTCCATTTCCCCCATTGCTATAAACCAGGATTTAATAGAGATCTGGAAGTATAAAAAGATTAGTCCGGATCATTGATGCCCATGTCTTGCATACTATAATTATAAAACGGAGATGTGGACCGATCCCTCTCCTTCCGACATGAGAGTCGTATCGGCTACAGGATGCGTATTCTTATTGCAGGGATGGCCTGATCGGCGGTCTTCTTCGCCGGTCCAAGATTGCTCTTTGCCGGCCTATATGCATACGGCGATTCCAAGAGGAGAATTGATGCCCGCAGAGCCCCTTAAGGAAGAGAAAAAAGACCGACTGGGCCAGATCATGACCCAGCTTCTATTTCATCGCTCGATAGTATTCGCCTGCTATTCACGACTTGTTTGGAGGGACTATTCCCTTCACCAGCCCGCTGATCAGGGAAAATCCTGTCCCATTGGGAGCGGTTTGAGTGGGCGTGACCACAACTGTCCAGTATCCCTCGGCCGGATTTCTCAGGAAGTAGTAGTTGTAGTTGGAGCCGGTGAGATGCAGTGCATTCTCGTCGCCATCCTGAACAGATAGAGTGGTCCCATTGGGCTGAATTAGAGTTAAAGTGAATGGGCTGCTGTTCGCAGGCCAGGAGAGACCTACCATCTCCGCCCGATCGAAGATATTCTGGCTGTCCGGAAGCTGGTAGACCTTGCTCATGCCCATCTGTCTTGAGAACCGGATGCCCGATCCGCTTGAGAGGGCGACACCATTCTCTACCTGCAGTGCATCAAGGGCAGTGACTGTATGATTCCAGGGGAGAGTAATTACCGTCCCGGCGCTTATGTTATAGGATTTTGTCTGAGGAGTGGCAGCACTAGTTGCCGCGGCTTTTGATATTGCCGCGCTCGGTACAGCAACTTTTGGTGCTGATACGATAGGTGCAACCCTGTACGGATAGTAGTTGACGGGATAATAGAAATCGAGGTAGGGATAGTGGTAGTCTGCAGGCAGATGGTGGCTATATGGGTTGCAGTAATGGCGGTATGGACCGCATATCGGCACATGAACACAACCGCGGGACTTATCGCAGTAGTCCTTGGTCCAGGGATTGCCATCATCGCATATCAGCGGCTTGAAGACCGGATTGCCATTTTCGCATTCCACTGTGCAGTAGTTGTTATCATGATTTATCTCCATATTCTGGCATCCTGCGAGCTTATTGCAGGAGTCCTCGGTGCAGGGATTGCCATCGTCGCAGTTCCTTGGGCTATGCACGCATGCCGTCCCGTTATAGGAATCGATGGTGCATTTGTCTCCGTCATCGCAGTTTATCGGAGAATGAACGCAATCCCCCTGATAGCAATAATCGAAGTTTGAGGGTATATTGTCGTTACAGGTCTTCGTATAATGCATGCACTTGCCATTGACGAAATGGTCATCGGTGCATGGATCGCCATCATCGCAGTCTGAAGCTTGGGTGTAGTTAGAAGCCGCCATCAGATGCCCATCGGCTGCGCTGGAATTCTCAGAGGTTTCATTCCCATTTGAGCCAACACTACTGCAGCATTCCTGAGCGCTGTCATTGATGCAGTCGCATATTGGGGACAGGGAGATGATTTCGGTTTCATTGCCCTCATCCGTGGTGTTGACATCCATCTCTAAGCTACCACTCTCATTCCCTTCTTGGGTGAAATTCTCCTCTTGGGTGGCATTGCCATCTGCATAATTCTCCAAATTCGGCTGAATGGCAAAAGGGGTCTCATTCTGAGGCGTTAGAAAGCCGGCATCAAACCTGTCCGGCTGAGAGGGGCAACCGCAGTATGAGCGAACATCCTCACTGGCATCATCACAGTTCACCGGATCGTTAACGCAGCCCATTGCCCCACAACTATCGGTAGTGCATGGATTGGAGTCGTCGCAGCTTACAGGATCGTGCATGCAGCCCGCCAGACTCGAGTAATCGCTTGTGCAGGGATTGCCATCATCACAGTTCACTGGATCGTTAATGCAACCTGTTGCTGTGCAATAATCGGTGGTTAGGGGATTGCCATCGTCGCAGCTCACAGGATCATGTGTGCAGCCTGCGGGGCCGCTGTAATCGATAGTACAGGGATTGTAGTCCTCGCAGATTATGGGAGCAGGAGTCTGAACCTCGCCGGTCCCCTGGAACTGCACTCCCATGGTGGCATTGTAGCCACTTGCATTCCTACCCATGCTGCCATTGAGAGTCTCACCGGAATCATCATATTCCATGAATGAGTCCTCAAAGCAGCTCTGAGGAGTATGCTCGCATTTCGTTCCATTGCAGAAGTCCTTGGTACAGGGATTTCTGTCGTCACAGTCTCCGCACTGGGCCGAGACGCTACTGGGAATCAGCAGCCCACAGAGAATGAATGTTATTAGATATTGGCAAAGCTTGCCTTTAGTATATTCTTTTATCACACTTCACACCCCGAACTTCTTTTGCTCTCAATCTCATTTATATCTAATTTTCGCTCTCTCCGATGTCTATACTTTTCAAGAACCTATATAAACGATTCAATAGCAGATCTGAATCCTGATACCCAGTTTATCGGTAATCCAGGCCAGCAAGCACTACCATTAAACTAATAGAGTCTCAGATTTAGGGCTAAGCCCACCAGAGAAAGAATAAGCGGCATTTGAGATAAAAGTCATGCACTATCAATTCCAGGCAGCGAGCTTAAAGGCTGCAGGATCTTCCACATCCGCACAGCATGGCATCCCCGGCCGTAGTAGTTCCGGACAATCTCCCTTTCCCTGTACCCTGCCTTGCGGTAGAGCTCGATAGCCTCTGGCTTCTCCAGGGAGGCCTCCAGGCGAATAGCCCTGGCACCCATCATAGCGAGCCTCTTCTCCAGGGACAGCAATAGCTCTTTGCCAATTCCCCTCCTTCGGTAGCCGGTATAGACATCCAGAGTGTAGACCGCTCCTGCATTCCCGCTGTTATATCCGATTATGAATCCCAATATCTGATCCTCAGGCTCACAGGCGACTATCGCCACTGCATAACGGATCAGGTAGGCAAACATCCCCGGCGGAAAGGCTGTATCATCCGGAAAGCAGAGCGATTCGATCTGCACCATCTGTGGCAGATCCTTTGGCTCTGCTTTTCGAATCCTCATTTTTTCTCAGGAGCCTTCCCTCTAACCTGAGCTACTACATCAGCATAGGCCCCGAAGACTTCTGGGATATCGATCGTTCCAATCACATCCACTATGCCGATGGCGGCAACAGTCCGTCCCTCCACCACTATGGGTGCAACTGATACTGGAACGCCCTTAAAGGCACCGCTCTTTGGAATGGTTCGAATGGCCTTCCCGGTTCTTATGACCTCTTCCAGGATGGGGCCGGTATAGTTCCCATCCACGACCTTGCCGTTCTCCACCCGAACGCCTGGATATTTCAATCCTCTCATGGTTACAGGAAGCCGAACGATCTCATTGAGGGCTATTGCGAGATCTGCCAGATCCTCATATCTGGCCTCTTCAGATATCACCAGTTTGGACATATCGGTATTGTATGGAGGCGATATCAAATAAATGCTCTCCTTTACCTTCCCTTCCTCTTCAATAGCCTGGCTTGGAAGCCATGATACTTGGCAAAGCCCTCTGCATCCTTTTGGCTTAAAGTTTGGGAATCGAAGGAGACCATATCCTGGGAATAAAGGGCATCCGGAGACTGGCGGCCTACTGAAATGGCGCTGCCGCAGAAGAGCTTTATCTTTACCGAGCCGTTCACCCTCTTTTGGGACTGGTCAACGAAGGCATTCAGGTCGGCATAGAGGGGATCCTCCACCAGGCCCATATAAGCCAGCTCAGACCAGAATTCGTCCACCATGACCTTGAAGCGGAGCTCATTGCGAGATAATACCAGGCGCTCCAGATCCTTATGGGCCGTCAGGAGGATGGTGGCCGCAGGATGCTCATAATTCTCTCGCGCCTTCAGCCCCATAACCCGGTCCTCGATCATGTCCGTCCTGCCCACGCCGTGCTCGCCGCCGATCTGATTGAGCTTCTCGATCAGCTCCATGCCGTTCATCTGCTTTCCATCCAATGAGACGGGCACGCCCTCTTTGAATCCGATCTCAACTATCTGGGCGGACCGGTCAGAGCTAGGGGTCTTCGTCCAGCCATAGATCTCCTCCGGCGGCTCGAAGTAGGGATCCTCGAGCTTTCCCCCTTCAATCGACCGAGACCAGATGTTCTCATCGATAGACCAGGGCTTATCTTTGGTCACAGGCACATCGATGCCGTGCTCGCGCGCATAGTCTATCTCCCACTCGCGAGCCAGGTCCAGCTCTCTCATGGGAGCTATCACCCGACAATCCGTGGCCCTGAATATGGCCTCGAAGCGGAGCTGATCGTTGCCGCGGCCGGTGCATCCGTGGGCCAGGTTCTTTATCCCCAGCTTATCAGCAATCTCCGCCGATTTGCTGGCGATGAGGGGACGAGCAATGGCCGTTCCTAGAACGTATCCCTCATATGAGCCGTTGGCCTTGATCAGGGGGAAGAGGCATTTCTCCACGAACTCCTCCCTGGCATCTATAGTATAATGCTCATCTGCCAGCTGCTTTGCCCTCAGGTTCCCTCGTTCTATATCCGACCTTGGTTGGCCGACGTCCACCAGAACGGTAACTATTTTATCAAATCCGTAGCGCTCCCGGAGGAGAGGAATGCAAACCGATGTATCCAGGCCACCGGAATAGGCCAGTACAACTTCAGACACTTTGTCAACACCATTTTGGTACAGGAGGATGGATCGATTTAATCTTATCTCTTATAATTCCAGCCGGCTCTCTAAATAGCTTCATCCAGGCCCTTCCTCTGGGCGATAACTCTATAACTGCACTGAGAAAAGGGGTTCCAATGACCCAGCTTATCAAGACGCCCGCTCTTTGTGTGGACTTTGATAGGGACGCTCGGGCCCTGCAAGCCCAGGGCGCCCTGGCGCGAATGATCCAGCCGGTTTTGAATATGGTAAACCAGAGGCTAGAAGAGGAGAAGCCTGCCCAGGTCAGGCTGAAGGATCTGGTTGCCAGCACCTGGCTTCCACCCATTCCCAGCGGCCCATTCAAGAGGCTGCTGGTAAATGAGGCCAAGACCGCAATAGGAAGACCTGTACCCCAGACCGTCTCCATTGAGGTCACCAGGAGCTGCGGCGCCAAATGCGACCACTGTCTGATAAAAGAGGGCGAGGGTGAACTGAGCTCGGAAGAGATCAAGAGGGTCATCGACCAGGCCCTGGATATGGGAACATGTATCATAACCTTTACCGAGGGAGATCCTCTCCTCAGAGAGGACATCTTTGAGTTGATAAGGCATGTGGACCCGGAGAAGGCAGTGGTTAATCTGTTCACCCCAGGCCTGGAGATGACAGTGGAAAAGGCAGTCAAACTCCGAGAGGCAGGGCTCTATAATCTGATAATCGGGGTCTACAGCATCAATCCTGAGGAGCACGATCGAGTGAGGGGCGTTGCAGGCGCTCATGCCAAAGCACTGGAGGCGATTCGCATTGCTCTTGATACCGGCCTGTTGGTAACCATGTCCTGCCACATTCTCTCCGGCCAGGTGGACAGGATAATGGAGCTTTATGAGCTGGCCACAGAGCTGGGGGTCCAGGAGCTCTCCGTTTGGGAGGGCATGCCAAAAAGCCCTGAGCAGGCTCTCACCCAGATCGAGAGGGAGAAGATCATAAACATCTACCGCAAGATCAATTCCACACCAGGTGGTCCCCGTCTTTTTGCAAATACCTATTTCGAAGGCCAGATGCTGGGGTGCATGGCGGGAAGGAGATGGATGCATGTGGCAGTTGACGGCAGGGTCAGGGCCTGTCCATACATGCAGGATAGCTATGACGATATACGCGAGGTATCGCTTAAGGACGCCTGGAAGAGGTTGCGCAGCAGCGGCCAGTTCGATGGCTTTGTATCCTGCTGTCCGGCCCAGGGCATCCATGCTATCTCTCCATCAGACAAAAAATATAGATAAGACATGGAAAATTATTAGTACAGATATGTCCTAGTCTGATCTGAGGTAGTATATGGGTTTCATGAGCAGCTTCAGGGAGAACCTTGGAGGCTGGATAAGAAAGATCTTCAAGAAGAAGAGGGCCAGGATCGGATTGTATGGCCCGCCTAATGCCGGAAAGACCACTCTGGCCAATCGAATACTAAAGGATTGGAGCACAGGAGATGCTATTGGAACGGTCTCTCCGATTCCTCACGAGACCCGCAGGGCGATGAGGAGAGAAGGGCTTGTCATCAATGCCAATGGATCTAGCATCGAGCTGGATATAGTTGATACGCCGGGGATGGCGACAAAGATCGATTTTAAGGAGTTTATGGCCTTTGGGCTCTCAGAGACTGAATCCAAGAAAAGAGCCAAGGAGGCCACGGAAGGGGTTATAGAGGCCATCAAATGGTTAGACGACCTGGATGGTGTATTGTTGGTTATGGACTCGACCGAAGACCCCTACACCCAGGTCAATGTGACAGTGATAGGCAATATGGAAGCGAGAAAGTTGCCTCTTCTTATTGTGGCCAATAAGATGGACCTGCCCAATGCTTCCCCCTCCAGAATCAGCGCTGCCTTTCCCCAGCATTCCATCGTCCCAATCTCTGCTTTAGAGGGATCGAATATAGATGACCTTTATCAGGCAATCGCGACTCACTTTGGGTGATCTTGATGAGAGAAGTGCATATGGACCTAATCTCCGAGGAGAAACTGGAGAATATGACATCTATGGAGAAGATCAGGCTCATCCTGGACAAGGTCAAAACGGGAAAGATCGTGGTCCTTGAGAGCGGCCTGACTCCAGATGAGGAGGTGCGACTCATCGAGATGACCATGACTGAGATCAGGGTGGATGAGTTTTCAGGAATAGAGATAGAGAGCTACCCATCCAAGAAGGGAGGATCGTTTTTAGATCGGATCTTTGGAAAGGGCCTCAAGGGGAGGATGACAGTTATCGGCCCGGCAAATCAGATCCATACCATTGAGAAGGATGAGTTTCAGATCAGAACAAAGGTCTCTGTGGGGGATTGAATGCCTCACATCTGCACCCGATGCAATAGCGTATTCGAATCGGGTGAGGATATCCTCAAAGGCTGCCCATCCTGCGGCTGGAAGAAGTTCATGTTCGTGCGCAAGATGCCGCAGGGCGGGGACATATCTTCCGTCTCTCAGGATCGGATAATATCCAGGGCGATGGGGGTAAGGATGCCTCCCAAAAAAAGAGAGAAGCCCCTGGCCATAGATAGGGATGAGCCATCGATAAGGGAGTTTGGCGACGGGGAAAAACTGGAGGGTGAAAAGCTAGAGAGCATAAAGATAACAGCGCCAGGAACCTATGAGTTGAATCTGCCATCCCTATTCGAGAGGGAGGAGCTTATCATGGCAGTCAAGGAAGGAACTTATTTTATCGATCTTACATCTGTATTCAGAAAAAGTAAAAAGGATTGAGAGATGATCTTTGCAGGTCAATCCTGCGATATACGGATCTCGATTACCTTCCAGTTCTCATCTACTCCTCGCAGAGACTGGGCCATGGCAGCTGCTGTATTGCCTATGATCTCTTGAGGGAACTCGCTCAATGGAATCTCTTTGCCGTCCACCTTCAGCTCTACAGTCATCTCAATCGCATTCCTTAGACTTTCTTCAGCCTTTGAATTTTATTTGATGTTAGATTATATCAATAAGAATTATATCTTTCAGGCTCCACCGAATATGGCTATTGGAGGGGTGTAGACGGAATTACCGGATGAGACTGCCTGGGGGAGAGTGAACACAGTGCTTCCTGCTACATTGCTTGTATTGGTATTCCTAACAGCGAACATGGGCGTGATGGTGATAGGCGTTGCGCCCATTAAGGCAGTTGCGGGCACCGTGGACACCGCCTTCTTCCCAAGGGTGCTGAGATCCATTACATTGCTTGTTATATCGCTTCCCAGAGCAGCAGGCGCAATCGTGGGCATGGTGGGAGAGAGCTGGGGCAGAGAGATAGCATCTACCTGGGGTTTTTTGCCTAATGTACTCAATTCGATGACATCCGCAGCGCTGGCAGCGGCCATAATGCCCAATAGGAAAGCGCTGGCAGCGAAGATTGTGAGAATTGACTTCATTTATGAACCTCCTTTCAGAAAGGGTGTATACCCTATGATTTCTCGTACATGGGCTTTTACCATTTATTCTTTTTGCCTATTCAATAAGAGGCTGCACTCCTCTAATCCATTATCAGTATGCTGCCGTTACACAACACTAATATAAATCATAATATGATAATTATATAAAATTAAGAATGACGATACTAATTGGAAAATGAGACTATTATAGGGAAATGACGGAAAGAGAAAATATGAAATCCTGTCCGATGACTAGATACTGAAAAAAAATATAAAGACTGCTGGATCTTATCTAGCAGTCTATGCCGTCGCAAGGCGGATGTCTGTCCCTTTCGGGCACGGGATTCTCATGGAACTTGATGAGCTTCTCGGCCTCGAATGTTCCTGTGAACATCTCGTGGGCCTTTATGTCCTTGTAGAATATCCTGTGCCATGTGGCATCCGTTCCCCATGTGCCGTTGAAGCTGTTCTTGGTCTCCAGTCCGATCAGATGGGCCGGATCGTATATGCCGCTAGCAGAGGTCATGAGGGCTTCTACCTCAGAAGTGTTTCTCCCTGCTGCCTTGAGCTTTTTGATCAGATCCTCTGGGCTGACATTATCCTTGGGCTGATAAGGCGTAGTGGAGACGAAGAAGCTTGTCTCGTCCTTCTCCATCTCATTTACCGAGAACATCTCCTGGACATCAGCTCCAATGCCGCCGTAGAAAGCCTTGGAGTTAATATATTTGCCTCCGGTAAGAGGAGTGGCACCTTGATAGGTCATCTTTGTGGTCTCAAATAGATTGAAAGCTGACGCGTTGCCGCCGTTGACCGAGGAGACATTTCTCTTCAGCTTCTCTGCATTTTGTGAGTAAGCATGCTCTGAATCAAGCTCCAGATCACCATCTCCAGCCATGGTATTGTAGTATTCCAGGGCTATTTTCTTATCAATTATTGACGTGCTGACGTCGATTATGCCCGATCCGGAGACCTTTTGACTCTCACAGAACTGTTCATACTGCACTGGTGGTACCAGTGGAGGATTAGCAAGCACCGTGCCGCAACCCGCAAGGGCAATTGCTAACACCAATGCTACTATTACTACTCCCTTCATTTCTTTTTTCGCCCCCTATTCTTGAATCTTTTATTTTGAGCTTATTTAGCCAAATAGTTTAATTTGGCTTAATTCAAGTATCTAACTTTTATATTATATAAATTTAACCTTTGAACTTTATGGCTAACCAAGCAAGCACTTGATACACGATCAAAGCACAATTGTATGAGTTGATGATCTCAGTGGCTTGCTCCATTTAGTCTACCACCTATCTTTAAAAAAATTAAATATAATCATATCTAATAATCATATCTAATATAATAATATCCAATACAACAATATCTAATACAATGACCATTAAAAGATCTATTATGTCCACCTATCTGGAGCATCCACTCCTGAAGCCGCATACAGTAGAAAAGAGGCTCTTCCAGATGGACCTGGCTGCCTCCGCCCTTAAGTCCTCCAGCTTGATAGTGGTTCCCACGGGTCTGGGCAAAACGGTCATCGCGCTCATGGTTCTTCTCGCCCGGCTGGACAAGGGACGGGTCCTCTTTCTTGCCCCCACCAAGCCTCTGGTGGAGCAGCATGCAGCCTTCTTACGCCGTGTGCTCAAGGATGAAGGTGAGGTGACTATGATGACCGGCGAGATGATGCCAGAGAAGAGGAAAGCAGCCTGGGAAGCTGCGCGAATTACAGTATCCACTCCCCAGGTGATAGAGAACGATCTTCTCTCCCGCAGGATCGATCTAGAGGATATCTCCCTGATAATCTTCGATGAGGCCCACCGGGCGGTGGGAAACTATGCTTATGTCTATATTGCAGAACGCTATGCTCGAGAGGGGACCAATCCTCTGGTCCTGGGGATCACCGCCAGCCCAGGCAGCGAGAAGGAGAAGATCGCCGAGATCTGCACCAACCTCTCTATAGAAAATATCCAGACCCGTTCGGAGAAGGACTCTGATGTAGCGCCTTTTGTTCACTCCAAGCAGATCGAATGGGTGAAGCTGACCGTTCCCAAGGAGCTACTTGATATCAGAACGGCGATAGAGGAGGTGCTGAGAGATCGAATAGATGACCTAAACCGCCTGGGGATCAGCCCGGTGAAGATCGACCCCAGAGCCACAAAAAAGGAGCTCCTCGGCCTTCAGGCCATGCTCATGTCCTCAGCTAAAAGACAGGCCAATCAGGCCACATTCAAGGGCATATCCATCCTGGCAGAAGTTCTCAAGCTCTATCATGCCATAGAGCTGGCTGAGACCCAGGGCACAGAAGCTCTGCTCAAGTACTTCCAGCGGCTGCAGGGTGAGGCCATCTCCCGCAGCGGCTCGAAGGCCTCTCGCCGGATTATGGAGGATTCCAAGTTCCGCCAGGCCATGCAGGCCTTAGAGGAGCTGAAGGTGGAGCATCCCAAGCCTGCCATGGTCAGGAAGATACTGACCGAGCAGATCGAGGCCAAGCCCGAGTCCCGGATCATGGTATTCACCAATTACAGGGACACCGCCTCTGCCCTCATCCGATTTTTAAAAGAGGATCCCAAGATCAAGGCCGTTCGCTTTGTGGGCCAGTCCAGCCGGGCAGATGATGAGGGCCTGAGCCAGAAGAAGCAGGCTGAGATCCTGCAAAGGTTCAGGGCAGGGGAGTACAATGTCCTCATCGCCACCTCGGTGGGAGAAGAGGGAATCGATATTCCGGCCACTGATATGGTCCTCTTCTACGAGCCGGTTCCTTCGGAGATTCGCAGCATTCAGCGCAAGGGCAGGACGGGGAGGGCGAGGAGCGGAAGGGTGGTGGTCCTGATGGCCAGGGGCACTCGGGATGAAGCCTACTACTGGATTAGCGACCGAAAAGAGAAGACAATGAACAAGCAGATGCGAACTCTGAGCGGCCAGGCTTCCCAGTCACCCTCGAGCAGCTCCAAGGATTTCCTTCCCCGCCAGCTGGAGATAACCGAAGATAATCCAGAAAGGCAGAACAGGAAAGGGCAGGAGAGCCTGGTGGATTGGACAGAGGCATATGAGGAACGGGACAAGATCTATGTCGACCCCAGAGAGCGTGGAATGGCCAGGCTTCTGGAGGGGAGAGGATTGGAGGTCACCCTGAAAAACCTGGAGGTGGGCGACTATGTGGTAAGCGATCGAGTGGCGATCGAACGCAAGACCGCCCAGGATTTCGTGGCCTCGATCATCGATCCGGAGAGAAACCTCTTCCGCCAAATAGCAGATCTTGCCCGGAGCTACGAGCGGCCGGTCTTGATCCTGGAGGGAAGGGACCTGTATTCCCGCCAGGTGAGCGCAAGCTCCATTCAGGGAGCATTGACTTCGGTGGCTGTTGATTATGGGGTGCCCATCATTCCCACGGAGGACCAGGAGGATACGGCATCTGTCATCACCATGCTCGCCGCTCGGGAAAGAAGGGCAGGGCATGAGCCCAAGCTGCATGGCCACAAGACCGCCAGAACGCTAAAAGAGCAGCAGGAGTACCTCATATCCGCCATTCCCAGCGTGGGGCCGTCGGTGGCAAGAAAACTCCTCCGCCACTTTGGGTCAATTGAAAAAGTGATCGCTGCCAGCAAAGAAGAGCTGCAAGAGGTGGACATGGTCGGGCCTAAGATCGCTGAGCGCATCCGGGAGCTGGTGGGAGTTGAGTACAAGGGATGAGATTAGTGTTAACCAACAAGTATATAAGGCAATTAAACCACTCTGATGATGCTGCATAAGCGTCGCTTCAATTGAGTTTGATGGGATGTTTTGTAGTATGTAGGATCGATTCACGGAATCGATGCCAAAGGTAAGTGAGTTTAAATGGAAAGATATGGAAGCGGAAGCAGAGGCGGCTACAGCAGCGGCCCGAGAGAGATGC
Organism: Methanosaeta sp. UBA356; assembly: GCF_002496465.1. Taxonomy (NCBI): domain Archaea; kingdom Methanobacteriati; phylum Methanobacteriota; class Methanomicrobia; order Methanotrichales; family Methanotrichaceae; genus Methanothrix; species Methanosaeta sp. UBA356. The sequence goes on from NZ_DAKC01000047.1 coordinate 40,993, forward strand.
ACGATGCCACTTGCGCAGAGTGCGGAAAGGCATGTCAGGTTCCCTTCAAGCCCGATGGCTCCAGGCCAGTTTATTGCAGCGACTGCTACCAGAAGCATAGACCAGCCAGACCACCCAGAAGATACTGAACTGGGAAATCATCCCTTTTGGGGATTGCTGTATAAGCGGGGTTATTTTTTAAGCCCTGCAAGGCAAATTTTTAGAAAGTTTTTTCGAATTTTTTGATATCTTCAAATTTGCAGATTCAAGCCATCCGTTCCCACGATTATGTCCTGATAGTCCTTTACCGATGCCACGGCATCCATACGCTCCTGAATGCTTCTGTACCTGCCTGCATCGAAATGGGTTAAGGCCAACCTTTTGGCTCCTGCCCGCCGGGCGATATCGGCTGCATCCTGGGGATTGAGATGTGGCCAGGCAGGACTTGACTCTCCAGGCTTATGGGAGCATTCAGCTATCAATAGGTCTGAATCACCTGCCAGATGAACTGCGCCCTCGCAGATGCCCGTATCTGGACAGTAGGCGATGATCTTTCCCTCCAGATCGAAGCGATAGCCGAGGGTGGGAGAGGCATGAAGCAGAAACTCACACTCCAGGGCGAAAGGCATCTTATAGGGCCCGGGCAGAAGCTCGCCAACTTCAACCGGATAAGGGAGCTTTTCCAGAGGAACGGTGAAAGGGTCATTGACTATAGTGTTCAGAACCTCCCTGGTGCCCTTCTGGCCGAATATCTTCAGCCCCTGAGAGAAGTGAAACTTGTTTAATATATGCAGCCCCTCAATGTGATCCAGGTGAAAGTGGCTCAAGAAGAGATAGACAGGAAGATCGTCATCGATGTACTGGTCTGCCTTGCTGATGCCGTTCCCCGCATCAAGGATTATGTGATACTTTTCGGAGTTGATCAGGGTACATATGGTGTTCCCGGTGTCGCTGTCATACCAGCCGTTTGTTCCTAGAAAGATTATCTCCATCTATCTGCCTCATTGGGTCAATAGGTCAGCATTTGCCTTTGCGGTCTTCTCTTTGGCCCCAAAATTTTCTGCATCCCTTTTCTCCCATAACGGCTCTCCCTGATAAGAGATGCGCCTGATGCGGTGAATGGGTATGAATTTCGTTTTCAGATCCGACCTGATCTCCATGATCCCCGACTCCAGGCTGATGATATCCTCCCCCTTGACCAGGGATATGTCTCCCGAAGCACCCCGATCCAGATACTCTATACTGGCTTTGGACAGATCATACCCAGGATCATGAATGAGGCGGAGCAGAAGGGCGTAACTGGTCCTCATCTCAATCCACTATCTGCTTCGCATGCCTTCTGCTACCTTCTGCGTCATCTATGCTGGCCCGCTTGCTATCCTGTCCGCCAGGCTCCATCCTTCAGATCAGGATGGGGGATCGTGCCTTCATAGCCGCACATCTTGCAGCAGACCTTTACCGTCAGTCCATCTATGCTCTGGGCGTTCGCCACATATCCACATCTGGGGCAGTTGGTGAGAAAATGAGTTCCTGGCATCAGATCCTCCTTGGCTTATTCTTTTTCAGCACTATCTGGCATCTACAACCAACGCTTATTCTGCACGATTCTCTTTCTATTCAGCATCTCTATCCTCAGCCCTGATGCCTGCACCGGCAAGCTCCGCTCGGATCAGCTCGTTTAAAAGGCCTGCCCGGATCTGCTGGGCATAGTTCCATAGATCGGGGCCGCATTTGCCGCAGTCTTTAGACGATTCCTCCAGGATTCTGACCAGATCGAGTAAAGATCGGTACATCAGAGGAGCAGCGTCCTGGAGCTTCAGTTCAAAGGGGCTCAAGATCCCAGATTTCGAAATCAGCCGGCAGTCTCCCTGCCTCCAGGCCATGCAGCCCCCGTCGAGGCATTCCCTATCCACAAAAGGGCAGGCTTTATTAAGGGCAGACAATTGCAGTTCACCATTCCGAAAGCTGAATTGAGATGACTGTATGGTATATTCGTGCTTTGAGATGTTAGCTTTTTCCCTGGCTTTGTTCAATTTTATTTAACATGGATCTTGCCCTTACAGTCGACCTTAGCGGGAAAGCTTAATAGCCTAGAAGCAGTGACTACCTCATTTGATGGGCTCGTAGGGTAGTGGATATCCTAGCGGGCTTCGGTGGCTATTTGTCGAAGATACCCGCTGACCTGGGTTCGAGTCCCAGCGAGTCCGTTATTTCTGCTTTGAATTGGCGACAGACTCTTTTTGTAAAAGGATTTTTAAAGAGGAAGTTGAGACGAAATGACCAGATAAGAAATAAAAGGCTCTTCAATGAATTATGTGGGTGAGTTCAGGCAAAGAATATGGCCTCTGTTCCTCAGCGTCTCTGTGGTTGGGTCAATGCATCGCGGTTCACCACAGAGGCGCGGAGGCACAGAGAATATACGATTAGAGTTCATCCATACCAAATAGCGAGGAGCCAACTAAAAATTAGCTTGGAGGGCGTGAGTTGGTTGACCTTTTCGGCAAGAAGAAGCTGGAAGATCGCATAAGCGAGCTGGAAGAAGCCATAGCGGTTCAAGAGCGAGAGAAGGAAGAGCTGGTGCGCACTCTCCAGAAGCGCGAGGAGAAGATAAAGAGGCTTACCAGCGCCAACCAGGAGGCAAACCTGGCTCTAAAGGCCATGGAGCAGAAAACAGCCACAATGGTGGCTTCGTCCCCAGAGAAGACGGAGACGGAAAGACCCAAAGCAAGGCTCCCTGAAGCCTGGATGCCGGACAATAGGGAACTGGACCTATTGATTCAGAGGCTCCAGGGATTCCGATCACCCAGGGAAGATCTGCTGGTTTACGCTTTTCCTGGCTCTCTGCCCAAGGACGCGGATATTCCGCCGCAGATCAGAAGAGTAGCGATGGAGATCAAATCCCAGAGGGGCGGCATAATCATATATTGCCCCCAGCTTTTTGCCTTGCAGTTCATTCCTCCCTTTCCCATCAAAGAGAGAATATCGTGGGAAGGAAGTTCATTTCAGCTCTCTTGGATTGAAGAGATGATGAACACTCCTGCCCTGGTTGTATCAGCACACGCGGGAAGCACCTTCCTGGGAGTGGCCTTGAGCAGGGAAGGCTTCGCAGTAAATGAAAAGGTAGAAAGCCAGGTGAAGGAGAAGCATTCCAAGGGAGGATGGAGCCAGAAGAGGTTTGAGAGGTTGCGCGAGGAGGACATAAAAAACCACCTCGATGCCGTCCAGGAGAAGCTCGCCGGTCTTCAGAGCAAATACGGAAGCATAGTGAAATATGCAGTCCTGGGCGGTGAGGAGGGGCTCATCAGACAGATAGCGCCCTCAATAAGCCTGCCTCTGGTGGAAAGGAGGCTGAAGCGGCATGACGAAAAGTATCCGGATTCGCTTTTAAGAGAGGTTTACGGCTTCAAATGTTATCGAATTGATATAAATGTGATAGAGGCAGAGAGGAGCAATGCTATCTGAGAAAGACGAAAACAATCTAGATCTAAAAGAAGATCCAGAAGAGCTCTCTCGCTCCTGGGACTGGCATGTGAGACGAAAGCTGGCCTGGAATTCCGATACCTCTGAGGATATCCTGAGCTATCTCGCCCGGGACCAGGTCCAGTGGGTGAGAGAGGCAGTAGCGGGCAATGCCTGCACCCCGTCCTCGACCCTGGCCCAGCTGGCAGAGGACAGCTCGGGATTTGTGAGAGCGGCTGTGGCCCTGAACCGCCAGGCCACAAGCGAGATGCTGGAGTCTCTGGCCGGTGACGAGATGACTGACTACGACTCCACTCTGCAGAAGAATCGCTATCTTGTAAAGGAGGCAGTGGCAAAAAGCCCCAATATCAACCCCCAGACCCTGGAATTCCTCGCCCGCGACTCCGATGAGCATGTCCGGGCTTGCGCGGCATCCAATCCTCTGCTCACGGCTGAGCTGATGAAGAGGATGGTCAAGGATGTGAGCTGGCTGGTGAGAAACAATATCGCCCGAAATCCTTCCACACCAGAAGAGCTACTGGCCTACCTAGCTTTGGACAGGATCATGGACGTGAGAGCGACTGCCGCCCTCAATCCCCGCACTCCCGCAGAGTCGCTGGTCACTCTTGCCAGGGACAGGAGCTGGGAGATCAGAGAGGCAACAGCCCGCAATCCCAAGCTTGATGGAAAGCTCCTGGATGAGCTCGCTAGCCACTGGTCCTGGATGGTGAGGGAAGCGGTGGCAAAAAATCCCAATACACTGGCTGAGACGCTCGAGAGATTGGCCACAGATCCCGACCAGAGCGTGCAGAAGGCGGCCAGGAGTCGGGCAGATTGATGGAGCGTTTTTTCCTGGCTCTTTGCTAAATTATGTGGATGAGGTCCAGCAGAGAATATAGCCTCTGTGCATCTGTGGCTGGGTCAAAGCATAGCGGTTCACCACCGAGATACGGAGACACAGAGTTTTTCCGACTCAAGTTCACCCATACCAAATAGCAGGAAGCCTTTTTCCTCCACCACCATTCGAAGCCTGCCAGCTTTATCGGATGTCAAATCAGCTCATACAGAGTGGTCCTCTGCACAGCTTTTCGTCCACAGCTCTCGATCAGCTCTTTGATCTCCTCCGCCGAGATTCCTGGCTCCTCCTTGGAGTTGCGGGCGATTCTCTCGTCCATAAGCGTTCCCCCCAGGTCGTTTGCCCCCCACATGATGGCAGCTTTTGCCGCATCCCGCCCCAGTTTGGTCCAGCTAGCCTGGATGTTGGTGACGGCGGGATAGAGGGCGACCCTGGCCAGGGCATGCATCTTCAGCCGATCGAGGAGATCTGGCCCGGCAACAGTCCTTCCCAGCAGATTATTCTCCGGGATGAAAGGGAGAAGGACCAGCTCAGTGAACCCTCCGGTCTCATTTTGAATTCCCTTCAGGATCGCCAGGTGCTCCAGCCGATCTTCCATGCTCTCCACATGGCCGAAGAGAATGGTAGAGGTGGAGGGGATCTTAAGATGATGAGCGGCCACTATGATCTCCTTCCACTGCCCGGTATTCAGCTTCTCTGGGCAGATCTTCTGGCGAACGGAATCGACCAGGATCTCAGCTGCGGTGCCGGGCATTGATCCCAGACCACTCCTCTTCAGCTCCTTCAGGCAGTCTTCCACCGGCACATTGGAGTTGCGAGACATATGCAACACCTCCATGGGAGAGTAGGCATGAAGATGCAACCGGGGATGGCTGCGGTGGATGATCTCCAGGATGCCGCAGTAGTCCTCCAGGAGCATGCCGGGCGAGAGTCCTCCCTGCAGGCAGATCTCTGTAGCTCCCCGCTCCTCTGCCTCCCTCGCCCGGCTGAGGATCTCCTCAGTTGAAAGGCGGTATCTCTTGCTATGCTTAAAAGAGCAGAATTTGCAGCTTCCTATGCAATGGTTAGTGAAGTTGATGTTCCGGTTTATTATAAAAGTGACCTCGTCCTTGCCGCTCTTCTGACGCAATAGATTGGCCAGGCGGTAAAGCTTAAGAGGCTCGAACCAGAGCCTCATCAGCAGATCATGATCATTGCTGGGGCTTTTTGGAGAGAGGCAGGCTCTTTCCATCTCCGAGAGATCTGAGACGGTCAACGATTCTCACACTTCCCTGGTGTTAATATCAGTACGGAACTGCATGGCGATCTATATGGAATTATCGCATATCGATCGGCATCTCACTGGCCACTTCATCTTTTGCGTTCTGATCCGCGCTCTCTTCTGCGCCATTCTTAGAGCTCGCCATCCTCCGCTCTTTTGGAATCTGAGATACCAGCTTTCCATGCGAGTACAGACCGCATCCAAGCACCTCTCCTCTATAAAATACTACCACATAGCCGGATTCCGAGTCCGATTCAATGGCCAGGGTCTTGCCCTCCATGAAGCTTCTGGAATTCGCTGAATCCAGGTGGATGAGGTTCCTTGTGGCATGCCGGCCGAAGACCTGCAGGGCGCTGGTAGTCGGCTTCCAGGGCCGGTCTTTCAGGTTCATGATGCGCATTCCGATGGCCTCATAACTGAGCCTGGGGAGGATGGCCTCGTTGGCCGCCCAGACGCTATTCGCCTTTCGAAAGAAGGTAAAGCCCGCAAAGGCAGATGAGGGGATACCAAACCGTTCCCCCCAAAGGTCCGCCACGAATGACGTATCCAGGGGCTCAAATATATTCCTGGTTCTTGATGAGCTTGGCGACAAAGAATCCTCCTGTATCATTGAGATGGGGGTAATAACGGGCTGTCTTCTCGACCTCATGGTTCAAGTTAATGCCGCCCCATTCAGTTATTCCCGGGCAGGCCAATAAACCCGGAATCGATATCCTCTCCAACCTGGCCGTTTCGAGGACGCTTTCTATCACTAGCTCGTTCTCCTCCGGAGCATAGGTGCAGGTGGAGTAGACCACTATGCCTCCAGGCTTGGTCAGCCTGATGGCGTTCCGGAGTAGGTCGGCCTGGAGCCTGTGCAGGTCCATCGACCTCTTGCTGCTGCTCTTGCACAAGACCCCCGGCCCTCTCCTCTCCCGGCCCTCGCTGGAACAAGGGGCATCCACCAGGACCCGGTCAAATTGAACGGGGCGAGAGGGAAATCTGCGGCCATCATAACGGGTGATAGCGACGTTCATGACCCCCAGCCGTTCGCAGTTCGAGCGCAATGGAGCGATTCTGGCCAGCGATGGCTCGTTGGCGATCACCCTTCCAAGGTTTTTCATCATCTGAGAGATCTGGCAGGTCTTGCTGCCGGGAGAGGCGCACAGGTCAAGGACCAGCTCGCCTGGCTGGGGATCGAGAACCAGGGGCGGGACCATGGATAACTCCTCTTGAATATGGATGAAGCCCGAGAGGTTCTCGACAAGCTTTCCCGGGCTCTCCATATCCAGCTTCAGGCCCAGAGGATACCAGTTGAAGCTCTGATAGTCGATCCCATTCTCAGCAAATCGGTCCAGCAGGGCACATCTCTCGATCTTCAGGGTATTGATCCGGCAGGAGCTGGGAAGCGCCTGGCTCTGCACCGCCCGGAAACCATCGAAGTCCGGTATCAAATCCCTGTATCTCTCCAGCCATTCCATATTTCAGAAAGACTAGCATTCTAGCAGAAATAAATTGGCCTAATTGAGCAAAAGAATTTAATAGTCAGATGTCGAGGCCAAGACCAGCGCAAAACTGTTTTCTGGTTTTCGCGAAGGACGGTGAAAGCTTGTTCAGAGGTGAAACGGGATCTTCCAATGGCGGATCCGCTCCAGCTGTACCGGTTGCAGTGGGAGGAGAGTACGATGTCAAGATCGAGGACATTGCCCGTGAGGGCGACGGCATTGCCAGAGTAGATGGATTTGTGATCTTCGTGGCTGATACCAATGTCGGCGACGATGCCCGGGTCCAGATCGATAAGGTGATGAGGCGATTTGCCATCGGACATAAGGTCTGAATTGCTTTTCTAGTAGGATTGGTGATGCAATTGACAGGTTATGATACAGATAGGTCCTCTTTGAGCGCACCAGCCCCAGTAGAGGTTGGGGGAGAGTATGATGTCCATATTGAGGACATTGCTCGCGAAGGCGACGGCATTGCCAGGGTGGAGGGATTTGTGATCTTCGTGGCCGACACCAAAGTAGGCGACGACGCCCGGATCCAGATCGATAAGGTGATGAGGCGATTTGCCATCGGCCATAAGGTCTAACCGAAAATAAATAGTGAACTACCGCGTCCTGAAGGGCGCGGCTTCCCACGTCATCGCCAAAACTTGCATCACTGATATGTGATGTAGCGGTTTTGGCTCTATGGGCGCTAGGGGCTGTTCCATCCCTGTGATGAGTATGTTCCTGGAAGCATTGTAGTCTCGATCAGATGAGAATCCGCAATAGGGGCACTCATGCACTCGTACCGACAGATCTTTCTTTACGATGCTTCCACAAGCAGAACACCTTTGAGTTGTATCTCTGGGATCTACTTTTATCAACTTTCGATCAGCACTTTGAGCCTTGTACGTGCAGCGGACTCCGTCAGCTGCTCCCCTGGACGAAGTCCAGGAGAAAAGCATAAATATGAACTTTGACCAGGATGCATCATGGATGCTGCGATGCATGCCATTATTATGGCCTTTCTCTTTTAGACCTTTGATATCAAGATCCTCAACACAGATGATATAAAATTTATTGACATAGGTCCGAGATAACTTATACAGGAAATCATCTCGTTGGCAGTTGATTCTCTTATGTAGCTTAGCGATTTTATCCTTGAGGGACTTATAATTATTGGCTCTTCGCTGAATTATGTGGGTGAGTCCAGGCAGAGAATATGGCCTTTTGTTCCTCTGTGCCTCTGTGGTTGGGTCAGAGCATAGCGGTTCACCACAGAAGGCACAAAAGACACTGAGAATTATGGTTCTTGATTGGCCTGGACTATGGCAAACCATCTCTCGCCTTCTCTCTTGACTATAACAACAACGTCCCGAATAACAATATTTATAACTAGTGTGTCCTGCTAGTCTATCTCGCGAGCCATGGCTCGAACCAAAGAAGCAACGGGATGGATTAGAAATGGAGCGAATAATTGGATTAATCCTTTTCGCTGCACTGGTCAATAGTGCTTCGGGACTGGATTTCCGGTATAACGAAACGCTGGACAGTCGAATGCCCGTTATTGAATTTCCAGAAACTGAGAATTCAGATGTATATGTTTTCCAGCAAGGCCAATCCATCATCGCCGAAACTGCCGACGGCAGGCAGATAGCCACTTCCTCCATCAAATCCGATGCATCGGGTCTATTTAAAGCAGCCATCGATGCCGTCCCTGATGGCGGCAGCTTGAACATTGGCAAGGGCCTTTACGTCCTATCTGCGCCCTATGCCGTCCCGCTATATCCCAATGGAAGCAACATTCTCTATTGCTGCATCCCTGTAATTGACAAATCCATGCACATCTACGGCGCGGGAGTGGATGAGACTATCATCCAGCTAGCCCCGAATCAACGCAATCTTTCGCGGCTCGTTGCCATGATGATCATCAGGGGGAGTGGGCCACTTTCCCCAGGTTATAGCGATTTTACAGTTGCCAATTTGACTTTGGACGGCAACCGGGCGCAACAAAAAGATGACCAACCACAAGATGGAGAGGCCCTAATCTTGGCGGGCTCTAAGCGAAGCAATGGAAAATACTATCGCCTCAAGTTAGTGAATTCGCATGGCTCAGGTATCTATTTGGGAAATAATGGATCAGGCAGAGAGAGGGATGCGGTGGTTTTCAGTGTGGTAGCCCAAAACTGCGGAGCGGAAGGCTTCATGCTGGATACCTGCCATAATAGCCATGTTTTGGATTGTGCAGCCTGGCATTGCAGAGAGGGGCTGTGCCTGCATGGAAATAACGACTGGAAGAGTAGATCAAAGGATCAGGTCTCAGCAACCAAGTTCCAAACCGATAGCCAGATAACCGTCTGGCAGGTGAACGACTTCACACTCAGCGAAATAAATATGGATTGCACACCAGCGACTGATGCCTATGGCCTCGTGGTCAGAGACGGAACCGGACAGGTGAGAAGATCAGTCCTGAAAAATGACAAGGCAAAGACCGATTCGACCGGAGGAGCGACGTATATCTATGAGTCCTCGCGGGTATTATTCGATGATTGCCAACTGGAAGGATTTTTTGGAATCCATGCTGTCGGGCGGTCCCATGTAGAGGCAAAGAACTGCCGACTAGTAGCACCTGGTGGGTGCTTCTGCACGACCGATCCAAATCCCGTTCAGAGCACCATCATCGCAGAGAATTGCGTCTGGTCTGGAAAAAAGGTAGTTTTGCAGGCGGGTGCTGCATTCCTCGAAGTTGAATGCGTGGAAGAGCAAACTACTCCGGCCTAAAGACCG